>CALMDI010000470.1 GCA_937864975.1 uncultured Chloroflexota bacterium
TTCACGGCGGAGACGACCGTGCCGACGGCGGTGGCGTACCGGTACAAGGTGCAGTGACGCCTGTGGCAGGCGGTTCCGCGGATCTTCGTCGCGCTTCGCCTGCGGCGAGCTGCCCACCGTAGCTGCTCGCAGGCACGAAGCACCCCATTCGAGGCCGGCCTCGAATGGGGTGCTTCGTGCTTCGGCGGGCGCGCCAGCCCGATCGCCGCCGGCGTTCGGCGCCCCTGCCGCACGCGCGACGTGCCCGCGGGCTCACGATGACCGCCCCGGCTTCCGGAGCACGGTGATGAACTGCGGCGTCAGCAGGAGGTGGAACGCGCTCTCGACGTGCAGCAGCCCGCAGCCGGCAGCCAGCGCCGTCACGCGCCGCGGCGTGAGCTTGTGGACGTGCAGCCGCCGCGCGAGCAGCGGGTTCCCGAACCCGAGCCACGCGCCCGGCATCGCATAGAGGCCGCGGATCGGCTCGGCGGGATAGACGAGCAGCACGCGCCCGCCGGGAACGAGCACACGGTGCATCTCGCGGAGCGCCCCGCGGAGGTCGGGGATGTGCTCGATCGTGTGGAACGAGTACAGGTGGTCGAACGATGCGTCCTCGAACCGCAGCGCCGTGGCGTCCATGCGGAGGAGGTTCCGCGTGACGGCGTGCGCGATCGAGCTCGGATTGACGTCGACGCCGCACGTCGTGGGGTGGCGCTCCTGCACGCGCCGCGTGAGCCACCCGCGCCCGCAGCCCACTTCGAGGAGCCGATCCCCGGCGAATAGACGACGCCGTTCGAGATGACAAAAATATTCTCGCCCGCGCCCTCGCTGACGTAGCCGTTGTAGTCGAGCGCCAAGCCTTCATGGAAGCCGTTATCGTGCGCTTCCATGCTGATGAACTGGCTGTTGACGTACTGACCGCCGATCTTCGCCATCGACGCGAACGTGTCGGGCGCGATGCGCCGCCAACTGCTGACCTGCACGTCGACGCCGCTCTCAATCGCTTCGCTGCCGAGATAGCGACCCCACTCCATCGTGAAGATGATGATGTCAACCGGGTTCTTGCGCCCCTCAACGCCGAGCGGACCCGCGCCGCGAAATGCCAGCGGGCGCACGTAGCAGGCGTCATGTCCGTTGCGGCGGATCAGATCGACAATCGCGTTGTTGATGTCGTCCTCGTTGAAGGGCATCGCCATCTTGGCGATCTTCGCGGAATTGAACAGGCGGCGCGTGTGGGGTTCGAGCCGGAATACCGCCGGACCCTGCCCGGTCGCGTAGGCGCGAACGCCCTCAAAGACGCTCGACCCATAGTGCAGGGCGTGCGTCGTGACGTGAACAGTCGCCTCTTCCCAACGAATAAACTCCCCATTTCTCCAAATCCATTCCGACGGCATTGTTTACGTTCCTCTCGCCTGTTTCGGCAATAAAAACGCGCTTTCCGGGCTGTGCATCTCGTAACCGGAGTTATAGATGCTGGAAAGCGCGTCGTGCGTGGGGCGCTGATCGTCATTATCGAACGAGGGCTGCGCCATAGCGTCGGTCGTGTCCTGCTGGTGCTGAGACGCGGCTTGAAACGCCTCCGTCCACGGACTGGTCGGAAAGCCATTCGCGGCGAACTCGCTCTGGGAATACTGCATCATGCTCTCACGTTCTCCGAACACCGGGCGTCCCGTCATGAGGCGACACCACAAACAAAAAGCCCCCGGCTTGGGGGCTTCATTTACACTCTGATCGTGCGTTTCGTTCCGCTGCCACCCAAGCCGTTATGCCTCGTCTTGAATAAGTACGAGTACGTCGAGAAGGCTAATAAGGCTGAGGCTGGACAGGCTGTTCTGCACGGTTTTTATCATTGTATAAGACGACCAATGAACGTAATCAAGCGTAACGATTTTAGCCAGGGCTGTCAACCCCTGCGGTCGGTTTTGGCGGCAGACGACGAAAGTTCGTTTACCTTGCCCTGCCGCCGTTGTGCATGACGCACAAGAACGTTATGCTTCTGCACCAACCGGGTTGGAGGGCTGCGGAATGGAGTGTCGGGTTGGATGTGGAGCGTGCTGCATCGCGCCTTCGATTTCGTCGCCCGTCCCCGGAATGCCCGAAGGAAAACCCGCGGGCATCCGCTGTGTGCAGCTTACCGACGACAACCGCTGCAAGCTGTTCGGAAAACCGGAGCGCCCTGCTGTATGCGTCCGCCTTCGTCCGAGCGCGGAGATGTGTGGGCAGAATGCTGACGAAGCCACTACGTATTTGATCCACCTGGAAGCCATAACCAGCCCTGAAGACATGACCCGTGCGCTTGACAGACAGCATAACCCCTCCTATCGTTAGAGGTAATGGCGGCTTAGCCGGAGAAGGCTCAGTCAATGGTCAATACCCTGCTCCGAATTACTGCAATCGCTGCCCTATTCGCCCGACTGCGCGCTCGTGATGTGCCGTCAAGCGCCCCTAACAAGCCAGATTCCCGCGAACTACCTCCTCCTGCCTCCGGTAAAGTGCTTGCGGAGCGGCTCGATGAGATCGCGAGTCACCTGACCACGGAAGACCTAGAAGACCTGGATCGAGTCATCGAGAAATCGCGCGAAAGAGCGCGATAATGTCTCTCCGGCATCTTCCGGATACCAATATTCTTTCTGCCTATCTCAAGCGTGAACGTGCGGTCGTTCACCGTTTTCGCGAAATTGACTACTATCTTTCATCGATTGTGCTAGGTGAACTTTATACCTGGGCATTCATGTCGGCACGCAAAGCCGAGCGCCTATCTGATGTCCGTATCATTGCCCAAACAGCGCAAATCGTAGGGGTTGACGAAATCACGAGCGAATTTTATGGGCGACTTGTGATGGAATTGGAACAGAGCGGCAGCGGCGTGTCGAAAAATGACTTGTGGATCGCGGCACAGGCGCTGCAACACAATTTAACGATTGTGACGCGCGACAGCGATTTCGACCGCGTGCCCTCCGTAAACGTCGAGCGCTGGTAGGCGAACACGAGAACACAGCGATGAACGATCCCGTGAATGACTTCCTCGCCGCTTATTCAGATGACGTTCGCCAACTCGCGCTAAACCTCCGCACCATCGTTCGCGACGTACTGCCAGATACGGTCGAACAGGTTGATGTTTCGGCAAAAATCATCGCCTACGGCTACGACCGCACGTATAAAGGGCTGATCTGCGCCATCGCGCCGCAGAAAACCTACGTCAATCTCATGTTCAGTCAGGGCGCAGACATGCTCGATCCTGATGGACTGCTGGAAGGCACCGGGAAGAAAGCGAGACACATCAAGTTTCGCAGCCCCGACGACCTGACGCGCCCCGCCATCCGAGCCTATCTGACCGAAGCCGCGGCAATGACACGAGCGGCAATGGAGCGCAAGAACCGTCGTTGACGATGGTTAAGAGGGTGATTCGTCGGGCGGCTGGTGTGCCAGCAGCCACGCTTTTGCCGCGTTAATTTGCTCGGCAACGGCTTCCGGCGCGGTGCCGCCCAGCGCGCGCCGTCGCGCAATCGACTGATCGAAGTCAAAAACCGCCTTCACGTCCTCCTCGAACAGATCGGACAGCTCGCGCAGCACCGCAAGCGGCAACCGGGACAGCGGGATCGCTTCGTCGCCCGCGATTCGTACTGCCCGCCCGACGACGTGATGCGCCTGCCGGAACGGCATTCCCTTGCGAACGAGATACTCCGCGAGGTCGGTGGCGAGCAATTCGTCGCCTAACGCCGCGCGCATCCGGTCGCGGTTCAGGTGCAGCGTCCGCACGACGCCGCAGACGACCGGCAGCAGGACTGCCAGCGTATCGAACGAGTCGAACACCGCTTCCTTGTCTTCCTGCATGTCCTTGTTGTAGGTGCTCGGCAGCCCCTTGAGCGTGGTCATCAGCCCGGCAAGATTGCCGACGAGCCGCCCAGTTTTCCCGCGCGCCAGTTCCATGGGGTCGGCGTTACGTTTCTGCGGCATGATGCTCGACCCCGTGCTGTAGCGGTCGTCGAGCGTGATGAAGCCGAAGAGTGGGTTGCTGTAGAGAATCACGTCCTCGGCGAGGCGGCTCAAATGAACGCCCGCCAGCGCCAGCGTAAAGATAAACTCGGCGGCAAAGTCGCGGTCACTCACGGCGTCGAGGCTGTTGGGGCTGGCGGAGTTGAATCCCAGCGCGCGCGCGAGAGCTTCACGGTCGACGTCGAACGGCGTGCCTGCCAGCGCCCCCGCCCCCAGGGGCGACACCGACGCCCGGCGTAGCAAATCCGCCAGCCGATCCCGGTCGCGCGCCAGCATCCAGAAGAAGCTCATCAGCCAGTGTGCGGCGGTGATCGGTTGGGCAGGCTGAAGATGGGTATAGCCCGGCATCACGCTGGTCAGGTGCGGCTCCGCCTGCCGGACGAGGGACACCTGAAGCTCGTGAATTTGCCCGTCGATCTTTTCGGCGGCATCGATGACCCATAAGCGAAAGTCGGTGGCGACCTGATCGTTGCGACTGCGCCCGGTGTGCAGCTTCCCGCCGACCGCGCCAATGAGTTCGGTCAGGCGGCGCTCGACCGCCGTGTGGATGTCCTCGTCGCGCCGGTCGAAGACGAACTGCCCCGCATCAAACTCGCCTCGAATGGCGTACAAGCCCTGCACGAGAGCGTCCGCTTCTTCGCCGGTGACGACGCCCGCCGCCTCAATCGCCCGCGCGTAGGCAATGCTGCCTGCGATGTCCTGCTCGAACATGCGCTTGTCGAACGGCAGGCTGTCGTTCAGCCGCCGCAGGTCGTCATCCGTCGGTTCCGAGAATCGCCCGCCCCATAACGCCATCGACCGCCCCTAGTCGCGCTTGAACTTGGTGTAGTCCGGCTGCCGATAACGGCTCTTGCCCCCGCCGTCGATGGACAGCAGCGCTTCCACCTTGACCGGCAAGCCGAACAATTGAATGAAGCCCTCGGCATCCTTCTGATTGTAAACGTCCTCTTCGCCAAACGAGGCGTAGTCCTCACGGTAGAGGCTGAAGGGACTCTTGCGCCCGGCGACGATGATATTGCCTTTGTACAGCTTGAGACGCACGGTGCCCGTCACATTTTCCTGCGTTACCTGAACGAAGGCATCCAGCGCTTCCCGCAGCCTCGTGTACCACAAGCCGTTGTAGACCAGCTCCGCGTACTTGACGGCGAGAATATCCTTGTAGTGCATCGTCTGCTTGTCGAGACAGATGCTCTCCAACGCCTGATGCGCCTTGTGCAGGATCGTGCCGCCGGGCGTCTCGTAGACGCCGCGGCTCTTCATACCGACCAGCCGATTTTCGACCATGTCGATGCGCCCGATGGCGTTTGCCGACCCGACCTTATTCAAGCGCGTAAACAAATCTACGGGCGGCAGCGTCTCGCCGTTGATGCTGACGGGGATGCCCTTCTCGAAGCCAATCTCCACGTAGGTGGGCGTGTCGGGCGCGTCCTGCGGGCTGACCGAAAGCTGGTACATCTCTTCCTCCGGCTCGTTCCACGGATTTTCCAGCGGACCGCCTTCGTGGCTCAGATGAAAGAGATTGCGGTCGCGGCTGTAGATTTTCTTGAGCGACTGGCGCACCGGCACGTGGAATTCTTCGGCGTATGCCAGCGCATCCTCACGACTGCGAATATCCCACTCGCGCCACGGCGCAATCGTCTTCAGCTTCGGGTTGAGCGCCATCACCGTCACCTCAAAGCGCACCTGATCGTTGCCCTTGCCCGTACAGCCGTGGGCAATGCCATCGGCATTTTCAAGCTCGGCAACCTCGACCAGATGCTTGGCGATGATGGGACGCGCGAACGACGTGCCGAGCAGATATTCCCGCTCGTAGACCGCGCCCGCCTGAAGCGTCGGGAATACGAAATCGGTCAGGAATTCTTCGCGCAGGTCGCGCACGTAAAGCTTGCTGGCGCCGGTCTGGATCGCCTTTTCCTCTAACCCTTCAAGCTCTTCTTCCTGTCCTAGATCGGCGCAGAAACAGACGACTTCGCAGCCGTAATTGTTCTTCAGCCAGGGGACGATAATCGAGGTGTCGAGTCCGCCGCTGTAGGCGAGCACGACCTTCTTGACATTCTCTTTCGCCATGTTGGGAATCCTTCGGAATATTACAGGGATGCGGATATGATACCGCAAGCGAGCGCGCCTGTCTTGGGGCGATTGAGACCAGTGGGACACCCGGAAATCGAAAACTTATCGCAGAGCAACAGAGGGACAGAGGAACAGAGGACAGAGGAAAAAGTGCAAAGATAAAGCGTTAACGCAAAGGCGCAAAAAAAAGGCGCGCAGCCGTGCGCCCCTACAACGTCACCTCTTCGGGATTCTCTTTCCCGCTTGTTGCAAGGGTGGCAACCTTCGTCAGGGGCGATGATTGCTCGGCGGGTGCGCCAGTCGGAGGACGCGGCTGAAAACGGGCGGCGGTGTCAGCATTCGGAGGGCGTTCCGACCCTCGTGAAATGCCCGGAGGCGTTCCACGGTGGTCGGAATTACTGGGCGATACTCAAAGATTTTCGTTGGAAGTGTGGTAGGTTCGTCGTGCAATGTTAAAATCGGGGCAGTTCTAAGTTCCTATACTTGATCGCAGCGTCAAAACGCGCAATCGTGTCCTGATGAGCAGGAGTTAAATGCTTGATGAATCCATTACGCATGGGGGTGATCGGCTGCGGCGCTATCGCGCAGGTGATGCACCTCCCATATATGACC
>CALMDI010000471.1 GCA_937864975.1 uncultured Chloroflexota bacterium
GGGTACTTCCCCCGCCGAGCTATATTCGAGTTCACAGAGGGCGCCGATGCCGGCGATGGAGCCGGGCGCTGGCTTGAACGGTTCGGATTTCGTGTCGATTTCCGGCGGCTGGGCGTGGGCAATCAACCCCGCGTCACCGAATATCGATCTGGGCTGGGAGTTTATCCAGTTCCTGAGCACCGCCGAGAATCAGGCGGAGATCAATGCGACGATGGGGAACATCATCACGCGCGCAGACGCAGCGACGGGTACTTATGCGGAAAATGAGTACCTCACCGCCGTCTCGGAAGCGGCAATGCCCGTGACCACCTTCCGTCCAGCCCTGCCAGAGTACGTGCGGGTCTCTTCGGAAGTGCAGCTGGCAACCGAGCGCATCATCACCGGTGAAGCGAGTGCAGACGAGGCGCTGGAGATGTTCGCGCAGGCTGTCGAAGAGATTGTCGGCGCGGAGAACGTGAAGCGTATCGAGTAAGCCCTGTCGATTGCAAGGGCAGTGCTCGCTGCGGGCACTGCCCATTCGTCTCACAGAGGTCAATGCCCATGATGGCGAGTCGTCGACGGTTAAGCGAACTGGCGACCCTGACGTTCATGATCCCGGCGCTGATTCTGCTCGCCATCTTCGTGCTGGGTCCTGCCCTGTGGGCGGTCTATATCAGCTTCACCAATCAGAGCCTGCTGGGTGCGAATGCGCGCAGCTTAACGTTTGTCGGTTTTGACAATTACGCCAAGCTGCTGCGGGATGGTGAGTTCTGGAACTCGCTCAAGGTTAGTTTCATTTTTGTCTTCGGTTCGGCGCTCATTGGTCAGTTCCTACTCGGTATGCTGCTTGCCGTCCTTCTGCGCCGCAAGGGCTTCATCGGCAAGGGACTGGTCGCCGGCAGTGTCCTGCTGGCGTGGATTATCCCGGAAATCGTGGCAGCCTATGCCTGGGTCAGCTTCCTGAATACCGACTTTGGCACGCTGAATCGCTTGTTTGAAGCCCTTAACCTGCCGCCGCAAAGGTGGTTGACAGACCATGCCCTGCTCTCGGTCATCATTGCCAACATCTGGCGCGGCTCAGCCTTTTCCATGCTCCTGTTTGCGTCTTCGATTGAGACGATTCCGCAGGAAGTCTACGATGCCGCTGAGGTCGATGGCGCGTCGGGTTGGACGAAGTTCCGGTTTATCACGGTGCCGATGATCCGGTACGCGATTCTTCTCGACTTCCTGTTGATCACCCTGTTCACCTTTGGCGTTTTTACGCTGGTATTTGCCTTAACCAGCGGCGGACCGCTCTTCCGCTCGGAACTGATCAGTATCTTCGTCTACCGCAATGCCTTCCGGTTTACCGATCTTGGCTACGGTTCGGCAGCGTCTGTCATGATGTTGCTCATAAATCTGGTGATCGCGGCGATTTACCTGCGAATGCTGCGCGTCAAAGTCTGAGCCTGGAGCAACGACCCATGCCCATGCGTTTCACCTATCTGGCAGATCGAAGCTTTACGTACTTATTGATGATTCTGTTTGCTCTTTTCTTTTTCATTCCCTTAGTCTGGCTGTTCACGGCATCGGTCAGTACGGACGCGAATTTCGCGCTCAAAATCCCAGAGGTCATTTCGTTCGAGCACTATGCCCGCCTATTTGAAGAAGGCGACGTGATTTCGTGGCTGGGGAACAGCTTTATCCTGTCGATATCCACGATGGTGCTCACTGCCGTGCTCTCCACGCTTGCCGCCTATCCGCTTTCGCGAGTGGAGTTTCCCGGCAAGTTCGCGTTAATGTACGGTATTTTGTTGTCGAGGGTTCTGCCCATTTCCTCCATCATCGTGCCGATCTTCAGCATCTCGATTTTTCTGGGACTGGTAAACACGTATATCGGAACGATCCTGGTACTGACCGCTTTACAGCTACCCGTAGCGCTGTGGATCATGAAAGGGTTTGTCGACACGATCCCGGTTGAGATTGAGGAATCCGCCTGGCTGGACGGCTGCAATCGGTTCAGCGGCTTAATTCGGATTGTGCTGCCGCTGACAGCGCCCGGTATTGCCGTGACGGGGTTATTCGCGTTTCTCGGTTCGTGGAGCGATTTCCTCGTGCCCTTTATCTTGATCCGCTCGCCCCAGATGCTGCCGATCTCGACCGGGCTGTTTCGGGCATTTGGCGAACGCGGCAGCGTGGAGTTCGGAACGTTGGCAGCGCTCGCAGTCCTGTACAGCGCGCCGGCGGTGGTAATCTATTTCTTTGCCCGGAATAACCTCGTCAAAGGCATGACCGCAGGCGGTGTGAAGGCGTAAACGGCGGTGAGTGCGACACCAACGGATGAGCGATGAATCAAAACAATCACGCGGCGATTGGGTTAGTCCAGATGACGTGCTCTCTGGGCGACAAGGCGACGAATCGACAGCGGGCTGAACACCTGCTGTCGCTGCTGGCAGGGCGCGTTCAGATTGCCTGCCTGCCGGAGATGTTCAACACCGGCTACAACCTACCCGCGCTGAACAAGGCGGTGTTCGATTTAGCCGAAACCATCCCCGGTGAGACAACGGAGTTCCTCGGCAAGCTCGCAAGGCAATTCGGCTTTGGTATTCTGGCGGGTGTCGTCGAGCGCGACCCTACCGTAACCGGGCTGTTGTATGACACGGTGACGCTGATCGGCAAAGCCTTTGCGCCCACAAGCGCAACGAGATCGTCGGCTGCAGCCGCTCCAGCATTCGGTTCAGCGCCTCGTGCCCGCCGTTTGCGAGCAACCGGCGGCGCAACAGCTGGGCAAGGATCACCGGCACCACAATGTAAAGCACGACGGAAAGGACAAGCGTGCTCCAGGGCACTGTGATCGATGAGAGTCCCAGCAACAGGCCGACGATGGGTGCGAAGGCGAACACCATAATCGTATCGTTGAGGGCCACCTGACTCAGCGTGAAATGCGGCTCGCCCCTGGTCAGATTCGACCAGACGAAAACCATGGCGGTGCATGGCGCAGCGGCGAGAATAATCAAACCGGCGACGTAGCTGTCGATTTGCGCGGCCGGCAAATATGGCTGAAACAGATAGCCGATGAAGAGCCAGCCCAGCGCAGCCATGGAAAACGCCTTGACCGCCCAGTTGATCAAAAGGCTCACCCCGATCCCGCGCCAATGCTCCCTGACCTGACCTAAGGCGGCAAAATCGATCTTGATCAGCATCGGCACGATCATCAACCAGATCAAAGCCGCAACGGGGAGATTGACCCTCGCAATCTCGGCCGAGCCGATGACCTGGAATGCAGTCGGTAAGAAGTGCCCAAGTGC
>CALMDI010000472.1 GCA_937864975.1 uncultured Chloroflexota bacterium
GCAGCTTCGTCATCCTGTATCCCGGCGTGCACGTGCGCGTCGGGGTCATCTTCTTCCGCTATCTCTTCCGCACGTTCGCCATCCCGGCGGTTCTGGTTTTGGGCTACTGGTTCCTGATGCAGGTGTTCAACGGCGTTGCGTCGCTTGGGGTGGATACCATCTCCGGTGGCGGCGTGGCGTTCTTCGCGCACATCGGCGGCTTTGCCGTGGGCGCGGTCATCACGTTTGTCGCGACGATGTTCGTGCGACCGCCGCGCGTGGCGGATGTGGTATAAACAGGGGACGCTGGCTGAGCCGAAGCGAACCTGATGCTCCCGATTCGTGACGTCAATCCCACGCGCCGCGCGCCGATCCTGACGTATGCGCTGCTCGCCGCGAACGTGATCGTATTTCTAATTCAGCTTGGGATGAGCGAGCGCGAGCTGTTCACTACGTTCATCAACGACGCCGTCGTCCCGCTGCGCCTGAGCCAGAACCTGTTTTCCGTCGACTCGCTCGTGGACATGATCCGCAGCATGTTCTTCCACGGCGGCTGGCTGCACCTGCTGAGCAACATGCTTTACCTGTGGATTTTCGGGGATAACGTCGAAGACCAGCTTGGGAAAGTCCTGTTTCTCATCCTCTATTTCGCCAGCGGCTTCGCGGCGATTCTCGCGCAGGTGGCAATCGACCCGACCTCGACGGTGCCGCTGGTGGGCGCGAGCGGGGCGATTGCGGGCGTGCTCGGCTCCTACGCGCTCATGTTCCCACGCGCGGGGGTGCGCGGCTTGGTCTTTCTGGGCTTCTTCGCGCAGTTTGTCGAACTGCCCGCGCTCGTCGTGCTCGGCTTCTGGTTCGTGACGCAGTTGTTCAGCGGCGCGATGTCGCTTGGCGTGACGACGGCGACCGGGGGCGGCGTGGCGTTCTTCGCGCATATTGGCGGGTTTGTCGTCGGGGTGGGGCTAACGCTGTTGTTCCGTCTGGTGCTTCCCCCGCCGGGCGGCTCGCGTCCTCAGCCTGTTTACCGGCGGTACTAAGCTTAATCGACGGCGAACGCCATGACGCTGAGCAGGGCATTTTCCGCCTGCCGCGTGTCCTGCCGCGTAAACTGGACGACGACGGGCACGCTCGATTCGAGGACGCAGGCATAGTCGGTGTCGAGCGGCACGGCTTCGGGGTCGATCAGATCGTTGAAGCGAACCACCCGCACGCGGCGCGGTTCGACCGTCAGGGGATAGGGTCCAATCGGGTCGCGGTCGGCGTAGAACAGCGTCATCTCGACCTGCGCCTCTTCGTCCCCCGTGTTGAGGATGCTCAAGCGGTCGTGACTGGTGAACTCCGGCTGGCGACCGGTGCTTCGCAGGGGAATATGCCCGCCGGGAATTGCCCAGACTTTATGACCGAGCGGCTTCATGGTTACCTCCACGTTTGCATCAGGTCATGACAACGGGTTTTACGATGCCGAGAAGCTCGCCCAGATAGCGATTGAGAAAGGTTCCGGTCGGGTCGGTCTGCTGTCGCGCCGCCAGAAATGCGTCCCACATCGGGTAGAGCGGGCGAAGCTCTTCGGCGCGCAGGCTGTGCAGCTTGCCCCAGTGAGGACGCCCGCCGTGCGCCCGAAAAATCGGCTCGATGTCGTTAAAGTACTCGCGGTACGGCAGCGTGTTGTTCTGAAGAATGGAGATGGTGACGGTCTCGCGCGCGTGCGCCGGGCTGAGGTAAGCATCGTCGGGGGCGACGGTGCGATAGAGCACGCGCCAGCCCACCGTCCTGCGGTGCTTTTCCTTGACACGCTCGCGGATTTCCCGGAGGCAGGCGGGACCCGCCTCCGCGGGGAGCGCGTATTCCATCTCTTCAAATTTAAGCTCGCGCGTCTTGGGGATCACGTCCCCGCTCCAGCCTGTCTCATCCTCGACCACCGTGGCATAGGGCAGCGTCTCGCGCTCGCGCCCCGGAATGTTCAACGTCCGCAGCTTAACCTCGTCGCTGCGCGGATACCAGTAGAAATCGAAATTACGATTCTGCTCGATCAACTCGTTCAGATGCGCGAGGCAATCGTCGACGTGGGTACACCACTCACGGCGTCGAAGCTGATACGCGGGCATCAACTGAAGCGTGATCTCCGTGAAGATGCCGAGCGCGCCCAACGAACAGCGCGCGGCACAAAAGAACTGGGGATCGTCTTCAATCGTGCGCTCGATAATGTCGCCTGTCCCGGTCACCAGCCGCGCGCCCACCAGCGCCGCCGCCAGATTTTGAAGCCGCTTTCCCGAACCATGCGTGCCGGTGCCGACCGCGCCGACAACGGTTTGCACGTCCACGTCGCCCAGGTTGTGCAGCGCGAGATTGACGTCAAGCAGCTTTTGCCCTGCCTCGTGCAGCGTCATGCCTGTTCGGAGCGTGGCGCGGTGGGTGTTCGAGTCGTGCGCGACCAGCCCCTGAAAGCGCTCCAACGAGATGAGGACGTCGTCGGTTTTGACGAGGGCAGACGACGAGTGCCCCGCGCCAACCACGCGCACGGTGCGCCCCGCTGCGGCGGCGCGCTGGACAAGCTCCGCGAGGTGGCGCTCGTCGCGCGGCGTTTCAATCGAGTCGGGCGTGAAGCGCAGGCTGCCCGACCAGTTAGACCATTCCTGTGGCATCGAAGGCTCCTGTTAGCGGAATCGGTCGAAGAAACTGGCGTGGGCGCGCTGCTGCTCCACCAATTCTTTCGGCGCGTAGTGCCGCCCCAGGCGCAGCAGAAAGCTCATCTCGTTATCAATGGTAGTCCGCGCGACCCGCGCTTCGGCAATCAGCAGGATACTGGAATAAAACAGCAGCCCCGCGCCGATCATGCCCAGCGCCGTGGGTATCCAGGCATACTGCGCGCCGGATACTGCCACGACGGCGATCACAACGCTGGTCGCGACGAATACCGTCAAGGCGAGGTACGTGCTGGTCAGCGCGCGCTGAAGCAGGCGAGCGCGCCGGGTCGCGCGGCTGAGCTGGTCGAACAGCAGGGAAATCTCGTCGTCCCGGAGCGGCGAATCGGGCTGTGTCTCGACCATCTCGCGAAAGCGCTCGGAGAGACGCCGCGTGCGGTCGATGGCGCGCCCCAGGCGGTTGGCGGTCGAGATGGCGAGCGAGCCGCACGCCGAAATCAAGACGGCGGGGGTAATCATGGCGGACAGGATGGCAAGCGTATACGACAGGTTGGTTTCGGGCATGAAGTCTTTGCAGGCGCGGCTGCTCAACCGCTGTAATTTACACCGTAACGCTATGCGTAAGGATAGCGCAACTGCTTCCCGTAAGCAACGGGAATTCGATGAGAAATCGCTGTACAAAAGCCCTGTGTCGAGGGGGTTCTACGGTGTAGGCGGGGCTTCGCGGTAGACCGCCTGAAACAGCATCGACGCCATGTCCTGCGGCGTGTAATCGTTCGGCGTCTCGACCCACCACACGAGCAGGCGCATCAGCGCACCCGTCATGAACTGCGCCAGAAACGCGATCGGAAGGTCAAGCCGCGACTCGTATTTCGCCTGTAACAGGTTGGTTTCGTGCAGCGCCGACAGATAGTTTCGATAATACTACCTTGATAGCTAGTTCTGACGCGAAACCCCACCCTCTGTCTCCCTCCCCGATTTCGGGGAGGGAGAACCTGGAAAGCACGCTCCT
>CALMDI010000473.1 GCA_937864975.1 uncultured Chloroflexota bacterium
GGGCCAGCACTTGAGAATCGGCAGGGTGTTGACGTCGGGATTCTCGGTAATGACGACTTCCTGCACAGGCGCGGTGCGCGTCATCTGGGGACCCAAGCCCATGCTTCGTAGAGCGCCGAGTACGTCCCCTGCGCGATTCATCATCGCGCCGAAGCCCTTTGGCAGCTTGAGGTCGATCAGCTTGCCGAGCCGGGCGTTGAGCGCTTCGAGGTCTTGCACGCCAAGCGACCATGCCATGCGCTGAGGGTTGCCGTAGAGATTGATGACGAGCGGAAATTTGCTGCCTTCGACGTTCTCGAACAGCAGCGCCTTGTTTTTTGCGTGGGACATCTTGGAGACGCGGTCGGTAATTTCGGCGATCTCAAGCTCCGCGCTGACAGGCGCGGAGATACGCACCAGCTCGTCCGACTGTTCCAGCCGCGCGATGAATTCTCCGAGGTCTTTATACGCCATGCGGTATCCTCATGAGGGGAACTGCTGCTCCTTCCATTATAGCACATTCACATCGTTTAATTAGTTCTAAATATCACGAACAAGGCGGACAAGGGGTTGTCTTCCCTCTCGAAAGTTGCTTCTAAAAGCGGGTCGTGACATCGCACGTTCGCTAATCCACGCAGCCATCGACGCCACGCGCCTGTATACTTACGCCATACGGGCGCGTGTTGTTGGAGGGGATGAGGAAAAGCGGATGTATTCTGTCCATTTGCGCGGTCGGGTGGCGCTTGTGACGGGCGCGGGGCGCGGCATCGGTCGGGCGCTGGCACACGGCTTTGCCGACGCTTCTGCCACCGTCGCCGTCAACGACATCGATCTGGAGACGGCGAACCTGACGGCGAGCCTGGGGCACGGCGAGCTGAACGTCTACGCCGCCGACGTTGCCGACCCGGACGCGGTCCAGCGCATGGTCGACGCGATCATGAACGACTTCGGCAGGATCGACATTCTTGTCAACAACGCCGGGGTAGAGCCGACCGCGCCGATTCTGGAAATGACGATTGACGAGTGGCAGCAGACGCTCAATGTCAATCTAAGCGCGGCGTTTTACACCAGTCAGGCGGTTGGGCGGGTCATGCGCGAAGCGGGGCGCGGGGTCATCGTCAACATCGCGTCGATTGCCGGGCACAACATACCGCTCAAAGACCGCTCGGCATACGTCGCCAGCAAAGCCGGGCTGGTGGGCTTCACGCGCGAGTGCGCCCGTGAGTTCGCCGCCTACGGCATTCGCGTCAATGCCATCTGCCCCGGCGTGATCGAGACGGAAATGACCTCGCATCGCCGCGGCGACGCGCTTCAGATGCAGAAATGGCTGGCGGATATTCCGATGGGGCGGCTTGGCGTGCCGGATGACGTCGTGGGGCTGGCGTTGTTCCTCTGTTCGGACGGCGCGCGTTACCTGACCGGACAAGCCATCAACCTCGACGGCGGCAAGGTGATGCTGTGAAAAAGACCTTACGGTCGTAAAATATGTTCGCAAAGCGAACTCTTAAATTTGCGGTTGAGTGTTGTCTAATACCGTTTTAATGAGGAAAGCTCATGACACAGCAAGCGGAAAAGGAAATCGATCTGCGAGAAGCAATTAAGATTGCTCGTCGCTCTATACAAGACATCTATAGGCAGGAAAAGACCTTCCGGGATTACTGTTAGAAGAAGTGGAACGATCTGAGGATGGGAAATATTGGCTCATCACTTTCGGCTTTGAGACAGAGCGAAAAGTAGCTGAACCTGAGTTGTCCAGCCTATTTTCATACGCAAATCGCCCTAAATACGTGCGCGAGTATAAGTTATTAACAATTGACGCCGCTTCGGGAGACTTGGTGTCAATGAAGATACGAACTATATGATCCATAATGCCGTTTTAATAGATAGACATCGCACGTCAGGAATTCTTATCGACTCGAATTTGCTCTTATTATTGTTGATTAGCTTATTTGATCTGAGTGCCGTCGAAAGTTTTAAGCGAACTAAAGGCTTTACAGAAGATGAGTTCACGCTCCTCAGCCAAGCTATCGAGGGCTTTCAGCGAATCATCACAACCCCCAATATCCTTACTGAAGTGAGCAATCTCTCAAACCAACTACCAGAACATAAGCGTATTCCCTATTTTCCGCCTTTGCCGCACAAATTCGCCGCTTTATTGAAGTCTATACGCCAAGCGTTGAACTTCTTGAACCGCAAATATTTCCACGTTATGGATTGGCAGACAGCAGTATTGTCGAGGTAGCAAAGCGCGGTCATTTGGTGCTTACCGATGATTTAAAATTATCGACTTATTTGACGATAAATGAAATCGACGTGATTAACTTCAATCACCTGAGAGACTGGTTCTACAACTGAATTTACGGTAAAGTCATGCTCGCGCAGGTTACGGGCGTTTGTCTCCATCCAGCGCCGCGTAATCCACAGGAGTGACGCACCCCACCGTCCGCGCTTCATCCTCACCTGCGCCCGGTCGCATTTTGACACGAGCGTAAGGATTTGCGATGTCCCTCCGTTTACACGAAATTGCGGAAGCCAATCACCGGATTCAAAACCCGATTGACCACGCGAAGCTGATGCTGGTCGGCGAGATCTGCCGCCTTCAACCGGGGATGCGCCAGCTTGACCTCGCCTGCGGCAAAGGCGAGATGCTGAGCCAGTGGGCGCGCGCCTACGGAATCACCGGCACCGGCATCGACATCAGCGACGTCTTTCTGGCGGCGGCAGTCGCACGCGCGGCGGAGCTTGGCGTCGCCGACAGGCTCACGTTGATTCAGGGCGACGCGGCGCAGTACGAGCCGCAGCCGAATGCCTACGACGTCGTAAGCTGCATCGGCGCGAGCTGGATCGGGCGTGGGATGCAGGGTACGATTGACCTGATGCGTCGGGCATTGAAACCGGGCGGCTTGCTGCTGCTCGGCGAGCCCTATTGGACGGAAGAGCCACCCGACGAAGCCTACGACGCGCTCGGCGTGCGCCGCGACGAATACTGCACGCTGGCGGGGTTTCTTACACGCTGCAAGGCGGCGCAGGTGGAGTTGGTGGAAATGGTGCTGGCGAACGCCGACACCTGGGATCGCTACGAGGCGCTGCACTGGATGACGATTAACGACTTCGTGCGCGCGCATCCCGACGACCCGATCACGCCCGAACTGCGCGCGTGGGGGGATCGTAACCAAAAAACCTACCTGGAATACACGCGCGACTACTTCGGCTGGGGCGTCTTCGTGTTTCGCACCTTGCAGCAGTGGTGAACGAACGGTCAGCTTTCCGCCATGGATACGAGCGTTAACGCGAAGGCGCAGCGAAATCAGGCATTGCGCCTCTGCCAATACCTGTGCCTATCCAGTGGCGGATTGGAAGCGCGGCGAAGGAATGTTGGCGCTGGCGCTTCAAAGTCCGGCTAAACACCTGGATGCTTCGGCGGAGAACGAAGAAACTTGCTGACTGTGAAGTTCCGTTCAAAGCGTGAAACGGGAAATGCCGATTCAATAATCCATCAAGATAGACGCCGATTTGGCGTCTACCTTGAACTTATTCCTTCTTAGAACAGCCCAACATAAAACGGTGACCGCGGACGATCCCGCAGGAACAGGGGAGAGTTCAGTCCTCAACTCACCGCTTTTTTCACGAGCGCGCTGATCCTTGCCTCTTCGGCAGCGGTCAACGCCTTCAGCGCGAAGGAGGTCGGCCACATGGAGCCTTCGTCCAGGTTCGCATCGTCGTTGAAGCCAAACGTCGCGTACCTCGAATTGAACTTCGACGCCGGTGTGAAGTAGCAGACGACCTTGCCGTCTTTGTTGGCATAAGCGGGCATCCCGTACCAGGTTTTCGGCGAGAGGTCTGGCGCGCTGGCTCTGATGATCGCATGGAGCCGCTCCGCCATGGCGCGATCCGGTTCCGGCATCTCGGCAATCTTCGCGAACACGTCGCTTTCCCCGTCCATCTTGTCCTTCTTCGCGCGCGCTTCTGCCTTCAACTCCCTGGCACGCTCCTTCATCGCGGCGCGTTCCTCGTCCGTGAATCCCTCGCCCTTCTTGCCCTTCGCCGTGGTGCTCTGTGCGACATCGTCTGCTTTTTTCATATGCTTTTCTCCTTTTGCGCTCAATCATTGTGCCAATACAGAGGGCAGAGGAACAGAGGGGTATTATATAACTCTACTGTGATTGCTAGTTGCCATGCTGTGGACGCGAAACTCCACCCTCTGCCTCCCTTGCGCGGGGTTCCCGCTAAAGGCGGGAACTTCAGTCGCGCCGGAGGCGCGACCCCCTGAG
>CALMDI010000474.1 GCA_937864975.1 uncultured Chloroflexota bacterium
TTCAAAACGCTCGGCGAGAGGAAAAGCCGGAAACCTGTGAAGCGGTTGGAACCGCCCTGGAGTCCCTTCAGGGACTTCCCGTTTTAGCCGGTAGCCCGGCGTTTTGAACGCCGGGCGGCGCGGGGCGGATTCAAAATCATCTCCCTGAGATTACTTCTGCGCCTCTGCGTTAGGTTTTTGAATTTTGTTCGAGCGGATCGCTATTTGGGCTTGGTGGGGATGGCGCGCTGCGTGGACGTCCCACGGCGGATGATGCTAAGTCGCGGGCGCGTGACCGCTTGCGGCGAGACGAGCGGGCGCTCGACGATGGCGGGGATGCGAATGGTGAAGGTTGTGCCGTTCCCAGGCTCGCTCTCGACGCTGATCGCGCCATGATGGGCATCGACAATCCACTTCGCAATCGATAAGCCCAAGCCCGCGCCTTCCCCCAGCTTGCGCGCGCGCGACTCGTCCGCCTGGTAAAAGCGGTCGAAGATGCGTTCCTGGTCTTCCCGGCTGATGCCGATGCCCGTGTCGCTCACTTCCAGAACGGCGTCGTAATCTTCCTGGCGCAGAGTAAGCGTCACCTGCCCCCCGTCGGGCGTGAATTTGATCGCATTGCTGGCGAGGTTGAGCAAAAGCTGCTTGATCCGGTCGGCGTTGCCGTTCACACGCACCGGCTCAAAGTCGCGGATCATCACCTGGATGTTGCGATCTTTCGTCAGCACTTTGGCTTCGCGGTAAACCTCGCTCACAATCGTATCGAGGTCGATGGGTTCCAGTTCCAGCGTCATGCCGCCGTAATCGGCGCGCGCCAGCAGCAGAAGATCGCTGACCATGCGCGTCATCCGGTCGACTTCGCTCTCAATCGCCTCGAACGATTCGGCGTCCATTCCGTAGCGTTTGATGATGTCGAGATTGCCGCGAATGGCGGTCAGCGGCGTGCGAAGCTCGTGCGACACGTCGGCGACGAAGCGCTGCTGCACGCTGAACAGATGCTCCAGCCGCGCCATCATCTGATTAAAGACCGAGCTTAGCCGTCCAAGCTCGTCCATCGGTCCGCTCCACGCCAGCCGCGTCTTCAAGTCGTCCGAGGTCGCGATGCGCGCTGCCGCGTCGGTAATCTGATTGATGGGCTTGAGCGCGCGCGACGAAAGCCACATGCCCAACCCGACCGATCCCAGAAGGCTGATGCCGCTGGCAGCCAGCGTGATGCCCACCAGCGCGCTGGTCGCCTCTTTAATCGGCTGCGAGGAGGCGGCAACCTGCACGGCAATCCGCCGTCCCCAGATGTCGAGCGCGTAGGTGAGGACGCGCCATTCGCTGTTGTTCTTTTCAATCCGGCTGTATTCGGCGCGCGGCTCGTCGCCGGGCGCGACCACGCGCAGCGCGGCAATATCCAGCGGCTGGCGATAGTCGTCGATGTTGGCGGAAGCGTCGATCAGCATCGGCGCTGCTTCGTCCAGGCTCCACACCTGCACCAGCACGCCCGACAGCCCAAAAGCGTCGATGGGGGGAAGGCGAACGGTCACCTGCCCCGGCGGACCAAAACGCGGAATCACCGAGGCGCTGCTGTTCGCGAGAACCTGGTTAATCGCGGTTTCCAGCGTGCGGTCAATCGTGGAGATGAGCGCGTTGCTCATGACGGCATACACCGCGATGCCAAAGATCAGGATAATCACGGCGAGCAAGCCGGAATACCACAGGATCAATTGGGTGCGGATCGACATACGACGGGTCTTGCTCTACTCTTCTTCGCGCAGAACGTAGCCCACACCGCGCACGGTGTGGATCAGGCGTGGGTCGCCTTCGGACTCGGTTTTCTGGCGCAGATAGCGTACGTACACTTCGATGATATTGCTCTCGCCGCCAAAATCATAGCCCCACACGCGGTCGAAGATGACGTCGCGCGTGAGCACCTGGCGCGGGTTACGCATGAACAATTCCAGCAGTTCATATTCTTTCGCCGTCAGGTCAATCGGGCGCTCGCCGCGATAGGCGCGATGCGTGCCCGTGTCGAGCGTAAGGTCGTTGAAACGCAAGATTTCCGGGCGCGAGGTCGGCGTGGTGCGGCGGAACAGCGCGCGCACGCGCGCCATCAGTTCATCGACCGAGAACGGTTTGACCAGATAATCGTCGGCGCCCGCGTCCAGCCCGACGACGCGATCCTTAATGTCGTCTTTCGCGGTGAGCATCAGAATGGGCACTTCGCTGGCGGCGCGCAGGCGCTTGCAGACTTCCAGACCATCCAGCCCCGGCAGCATCCAGTCGAGAATCACAAGGTCGGGCGGATTATCGCGAGCGATGGACAGCCCCTGTTGACCATCCCGCGCGACACTCACGCGATAGCCTTCATAGATTAAACCGCGCTCGACAAACTGCGCGATTCGTGCTTCGTCTTCGATCAGTAAAATCCGTTCCCCTGACATACGACTGCATCCTCTGTGCTGCCATGTGATGTGAAGCAGAAGTATACTGACAAGCCCCCAAGATTTCGAATCGAGTTAATGTGCATGTCATGCTTCCGGCGTCTCTTCGACGGCGGGGACTGGCGTGACAGTCACCACGCCGGGAAGGGCGGTCAGCGGATCGAGTGTCGGGAAGGCGTCGGGGAAAATCGCTTCCGGCGTCGCATCGCCGGGTGCCGGTGCTGGCGGGTACATGCCCCAGCTATAGGCGACGGCGCTGCCGACCGGCAGCGGGAAGCCCTGCCCGGTCGCCGGATCGAACAGCGCCAGGACGCCGCCCTGGAAGGCGATCATGAATTCCGCGCCCGGCGCCCACTGCAAACCGCCGGATAGGTCAATCGGCGTCGCGCCGAGAACGTCAAGCCGTGGCGATCCCGGCGAGAGCGCGACCAACTCGCCGTAGCCTTCGGGCACGCTGTCGCTGTCCTGAAAACGGCGAAAAAAGAGGAGTCGTCCATCCGGCGCGAGCGTCGGCAGCCGGTACGCCGCGTTGTCGTCCAGCAGCGCCGTTTGCGCGTTGCCGCTGTCGAGGTCCATTGTCAGCAAGCCGCCCGCCTCTGGCGCGAAGACGAGTCGCGAGTTGTCAATCCATACCGTTCCCATTGACGAAGGGATCGCCGCGCGCAGAACAAACTGAGTCCCGGCGTGCCGGTAAATCCACCAGATGTTATTGTTTGCCTCGGCGACCAGATGCCGCCCGTCCGCCGACCAGCCAACGCCGACGAGGGGAGTCTGGTTAATGAGAACGACGTCGCCGCTGTCCGGGTAATACACGCGCACGCCGCTGAGCGAGGTGTAAGCAATCGTGTCGCCCTGCGGCGACCACGCCATCGTCTGCCCGCGCCCGCGAATCGGGGGAATATCCCCCAGCGTATCCACCACGCTGCCCATGACCGGAAGCCCCGCGCTCATGTCGGCGATCACAAGCCCTTCCTCGGTGCGATAGGCAATTTGCGAGTCGTCGGGGCTGATGGCGAAGTCGATGACGAAGGTATCGGGCGGGGTGATATTGACAATGCCAGACGCGCCCAAGCCGAAGCGCTGCACGACCCCGGCGTTCAGCAGGACGTAGAGATCGGTCGGCAGGTTGAGCGCGTCCGCCTGACCGAACGCAGGCGCGATAGGGCGTCCGATCAGCAGAAGGGCGATCAAAAGCAGGACGCAGCGTTTCATAACATGCCTCTGCTAAAAGTGACTTTTCGCTCAGTATACCCGTATTGGTCGTGCTTGACAGCGTGAACCGGAAGTGGTGAGTATCGAGGACACGAGCTGGGGCGGACCCTACCGAGCCATATCCTTGCAACTCAACACTCCCGCGCGAACCCGGCAGCGACAAAACCCGGACGCCATGTTAGAATGATCCGGCAATGCAGCTTGTAATGAAGGGTCATCGACGATGCTAAACGGTTTGCTCAATCAGGTGCAGGTGACGTGGCGGCTGATGAAAGATCCGCGCGTGCCGGGCTGGACGAAGGCGATCCCGGTGCTTGGGATTTTGTACGTAATCTCCCCGTTCGACTTTATCCCCGACTTTGCGCTCGGCTTGGGACAGTTGGACGACATCGGCATCATGCTGGCGTCGATGCGCCTGTTCGAGACGCTGGCGCCGGAAATGGTGGTCAAGGAACACCGGCGGCAGGTTGGAAGGAAGTAGGGGAGCTTTCAGCGGTCAGCGATCAGCTTTCAGCTAAAAGCCGAGGCAAAAACTTAACGCAGAGGCACAGAATGGTTCATCCGGTAAATTCGTAAACCGGGCACGACACGTCGTGCCCCTACGACCGACTGTCTTTTCGCCAACTGACT
>CALMDI010000475.1 GCA_937864975.1 uncultured Chloroflexota bacterium
TGAATATCGGGCCACAACTCGACCCTCGCGAACGAGGTGTGGCGGCGGTTGGCGGCGTCGAACGGGCTGAGGCGCACGAGACGATGAACGCCTTGCTCGCTCTGAAGATAGCCGTAGGCGTAGTCACCCTTGATGCTCATGGTGACGCTCTTGATGCCCGCTTCCTCGCCTTCCATCCGCTCGATGACTTCGATCTTATACTGGTTCTGCTCCGCCCACCGGCTGTACATGCGCTCCAGCATCTGCGCCCAGTCCTGCGAGTCGGTGCCGCCCGCGCCTGCGTGGATGGCGAGAATTGCGTTATCCCGGTCATAGGGACCGGAAAGCACTGCCTGAAGCGCAACGCGCTCGACAATCGTCTGAAGCGCTTCGACTTCAGGCGTCAGGTCGTCGAGAAGATCGGGGTCTTCTAACCGCGCCAGTTCCAGCGTGTCGTCAATCCGACGGGCAATCGCGTCCCAGTGATCGACTTCTTCCTTCAGACGCGAGATTTCCTGCATCGTTTTCTGAGCGTTTTCCGGGTTCGACCAGAAATTCGGCTCCGCTGCCTGCGTTTCAAGCTGCTGCGTATGACCCTTCTTGCCAGCGATGTCCAGGCGCGTCATCAGCTCGGCAATCCGTTTTTTCATCCCCTCAAGCGCTTCAATCAGGTTTTCCATCGTGTTTGCGGCAGAACTGCGCCGCGTAACCTCCCTTCTTGGCGGTCGTTCACGTGCACATCAGTTGGCGTCGTGCAGCGCCAATCCCGGATGCCTGACCGCTCAGTTTTCGTCAAACAGACTGTCAACGAAGTAATCCGGCTGGAAGTAGACCAGATCGTTGATGCCTTCGCCCAGCCCGATGTAATGCACGGGCAGCTTCAACTCGTTGTAGATGGCAAAAACCATGCCGCCCTTCGCGCTGCTGTCGAGCTTGGTCACGATGATGCCGGTGACGTCCACCGCCTTGCGGAATTCGCGCGCCTGCTGAAGCGCATTTTGCCCGGTCGTGCCGTCGAGCACGAGCAGAACTTCGTGGGGCGCGTCCGGCACCACTTTCTGCGACACGGATTTAATCTTGGCAAGCTCTTCCATCAGGTTGTAATTCGTGTGGAGGCGTCCAGCAGTGTCCACGATCAGCACTTCGCGCCCGCGCGCTTTCGCGGCGGCGGAAGCGTCGAACACCACCGCTGCCGGGTCGGAACCGGGGCGTCCGGCGATCACCGGGACGTCGATGCGCTGCCCCCACGTCTGAAGCTGCTCAATGGCAGCGGCGCGGAACGTATCGCCCGCGGCGATGAGCGTCTTGCGGTTGTTAATCGTCTGCAAGCGGTAGGCGAGCTTGGCAATCGAGGTCGTTTTGCCGGAGCCATTCACGCCGACGACGAGCATAATGGAGAGCGGGCGACCGCTGATATTGAGCGGCGGCGGGGCTTTCAGAAGCTCGCGCAGCGTTGCTTTCAGCGCGTCGTGGATTTTGTCGGCGCGGGTAATGCCCTCGCGGCGCACGCGCGTCCGCAGGTTTTCAAGCACGGTCTTCGTCGTATCGATGCCGAAATCGGCTTGAATGAGGACCGCTTCGATGTCGTCCCACGTTGCGTCGTCAATGTCGGTGCCGCCGAGCATCTGCGAGATGCGTCCCAAAAACGACTGGCGTGTTTTGGACATGCCGCTGCGAAAAAGTCCCAACGTTGATATCTCCGGTTGTGCGCGAACGGGGAAGTTGCGGTGAACAGACAGAGGGTTTCATTTTATCATGCGCCGGGGCGCTAAGACAAGGTTGATGCCGCGATGCGTAAACTCTACTGCTATGTAGATGGAAATGGGGAATTTGTCCAAGCAACCGTCGAAGGTCGTGCGGAGTTGCAGTTGATCTTGGATCAAGATAGACGAACTGGCACAATATCAAGAGATTTAAGCAATAAAAAACCACCATAACCTCGCGGTCAGCGGGTGGAACAGCCTGTTCCTCGTCGGACACCTACCAGTACTGACAGTATTCGGCTGCTATTTATAAAACCATTTTACCGTAAAATGACGAAATGCAAAACCCAACGTCACAGAAGGCTGGAATCAGAACATACGTTATAATGCGCCTCCACGGAGCATCGAAAGTCTATGAACGATCAACTGACGCATCTGGACGAGCAGGGCGCGGCGCGCATGGTGGACGTGGGCGCGAAGCACGATACCGAGCGCGTTGCAGTCGCGGGCGGCACGGTGCTCATGCAGCCGGAAACGCTGCGCCTGATCCGCGAGGGAGCGCTGAAGAAGGGTGACGTGCTGACGGTGGCGCGTATCGCCGGGATCATGGCGGCGAAGCGCACGTCCGACCTCATCCCACTCTGCCACCCACTGCCATTGACCCATATCGACATCGACCTGACGCTGGACGACGAGCGGAGCGCGGTTCAGATTACGGCAACGGTTCGCACGCGCGGTAAAACGGGCGTCGAGATGGAAGCGCTGACCGCCGTAACCGTCGCCGCGCTCACGATCTATGATATGGCGAAGGCGGTTGACCGCGCGATGCAAATTACGGACGTGCGCCTGCTCGAAAAGCGCGGCGGTCAGCGCGGCGATTATGCTGCCGGGGAGCCGTAATGCAAGTCAAAGTGCTCCTGTTTGCCACCCTCAAAGACCGCGTGGGGCAGAACCAGTTAACGGTTCGTCTGCCGGGCGATTCCAGCACCGTTGCGGACGTGCGCGATGCGCTCGTGGCGCTGCACCCCGCGCTGCAACCCAACCTCGGTACGGCGGTCAGCGCGGTCAATCAGGAGTTCGCCTTCGCGGGCGACCCCGTGCGCGATGGCGATGAAGTCGCGTTTTTCCCGCCGGTAAGTGGGGGCAGTATGGATTACCCGGAGATTTTCCAGATCGCGACGATGCCGATTGACTTAGACGCGCTGGTCGCCGCGATCACGATCCCCGCGACGGGGGCAGTGTGCGTCTTCAGCGGCATGGTGCGCGGCGAGACGACGAAACAAGCCATCGTGGAACAGACGCAGCGGCTCGAATATGAAGCGTACGAGCCGATGGCGGTCGCCAAGATGCGGCAGGTCGCGATAGAGATTCGCCAGCGTTTTCCCGGCGTGCAGGGGATCGCGATGGTACAGCGGGTGGGCGACCTGGCGGTAGGCGAAAACACGGTCATCATTGCCTGTGCATCGGGACACCGCGATCAGGGTTGTTTTGAAGGGGCGCGCTACGGTATTGACCGGCTGAAAGAGATCGTGCCTGTCTGGAAGAAAGAAGTTCGACCCGATGGCTCGGCATGGGTGGAAGGGCATTACACGCCGGAAGCCGCCGACCGGGGCGACATTTAGGAGCGCAACGTGAGCAACCGTCAGAATGGCAGTCCGCGCCGCGTGGTCGTGACCGGCATGGGCATGATCACTCCGCTTGGGCAAAGCGTCGCGGAGTCGTGGGAAGCGATCAAAGCAGGGAAAAGCGGTATCGGTCGAATCACCCGGTTTGACCCGTCGAATTTCGCGGTGCAAATCGCCGCTGAGGTCAAAGACTGGGACCCCGCGCAGCACATGAATGTGAAGGAAGCCCGACGCCGCGACCGTTACCAGCAGTTCGCGTTCGCGGCGGGGATGCAAGCTTACCACCATTCGGGCATGGAGATTACCGACGCGAACCGGCATCGTACCGGCGTCGTCATCGGCTCAGCGGTCGGGGGTGTCGACAGCTATTACGTCGAAGCGCAGAAGATGTTCGAGACGGGCGATCCCCGGCGCATTACGCCGTTTGGCATTCCTATGCTGATGGTGAACGGCGGATCGGGAATCGTCGGTATCGAGATTGGCGCGATGGGATCCTCCTACACGCCGATTTCGGCGTGCGCGACGGGCGGCGACTGCATCGGTCATGCATTCGATCTGATCCGCATGGGACGTCTCGATCAGGCGCTGGCGGGCGGCGGCGAAGCGCCGATCTTTCCGATTGGCATCGCGGCATTCGACCGCACGGGTGCGTGCTCGCACATGAACGACGACCCGCACGGCGCGTCGCGTCCCTTTAGCCGGGATCGCCAGGGGCTGGTCTTCAGCGAGGGCGCGGGCGCGCTGGCATTGGAAGAACTCGAACACGCGAAACGACGGGGCGCGCAGATTTACGGTGAAATTGCCGGTTATGGCTCGACATCGGACGGTTTTCATATCACCGCGCCGCATCCCGAAGGGCTAGGCGCGGTGCTCTCCATTCGGCAGGCGCTGGACGACGCGAAGCTGAACCCGACGGACATCAGCTACATCAACGCGCACGGCACGGCGACGAGCCTGAATGACGCGATGGAGACGAAAGCGGTCAAGCACGTGTTTGGCGACCACGCCTATCACGTGCCGATGAGTTCGACCAAGAGCATGACGGGACATGCGATGGGCGCGACGGCGGCGTTCGAGGCGATCTTCTCGCTGCTGGCGATTCGCGATCAGGTGGCGCCGCCGACGATCAATCTGTCCGAACACGACCCGGAATGCGACCTCGACTACGTGCCGAACACGGCGCGCGACATGCCGATTCAGGCGGTCATGAGCAACTCATTCGGCTTTGGCGGGCACAACGTCTCGTTGGTCTTCAAGGCATTCCATTGAGCGAGCCGCGAATCGACATCGACCAGTTTGAGCG
>CALMDI010000476.1 GCA_937864975.1 uncultured Chloroflexota bacterium
CGAAAAGGGCTTGGTCGCGGAAATCCTGAACACGGCGCAGGAACGCGGGGTCAAAGTCCGGCGCGTGCCCCGGCGGATCATTGACGATCTGGCGAATGGGGCGAACCACCAGAACATGGCGCTGCGCGTGGGCGATTACCGGTATGCCAGCCTCGATCAGGTGATGGAACTGGGGCAGACACGCGGCGAAAAACCCTTCATTTTGCTGCTTGACCTGCTGAAAGACCCTCAGAACGTCGGCGTCCTGCTGCGCGTTGCCGACGCGGTGGGCATTCACGGCGTCATCATGCAGGAGCGGCGCGGCGTCTCGGTGACGCCCGCCGTCGTCAATGCGTCGTCGGGCGCGGTCGAACATCTCAACGTCGTCCAGGTGACGAATCTTGTCCAGACGATGCGCGAGCTTAAAGAACGCGACGTGTGGATGGTCGGGCTGGATCTGGGTCCGAATGTGCCGCCGATTGATAAGCAGGACCTGAATATGTCGATTGGGTTGGTGCTCGGCAGCGAAGGCGAGGGGATGCGCCGTCTCGTGCGCGATACCTGCGACCTGCACTTCACCTTGCCGATGCGCGGGCACGTCGCCAGTCTGAACGTGGCGACGGTCGGCTCGGTGGCGCTGTATTCGGCGTGGCGCGCGCGGGGCTGGCAGGGATGGGCACACGCTTAGGGAAAAGAAGGAGTGAGGATTGAGGATTGAGGGTTGAGTAAAAGACAGTTCAAAGCGATCAGCAGCAGGGGGACATTCCCGCCTGCGTGCATCACATCTCCGATTTTCTGGACGCAGCAGAGTCCGCCGGGTTCGCGCTGACGAGCCTCCGGGAGTGGTGGCACGAAGCCGAGGATGCGCTCCCGCCAGGACTCCTGTCCTTCCTGTTCGAGAAGGCAGCGCCGGGACGCTGCGGTTAGTGCTTCGCCGGGTCGGGCTGCGCGAAGATGATGCGCCCGGTGTCCTTGCTGATAAGCTTGGTTACGGTGACGTAGATCGAACGATCCATGTAGCTGCGCCCGTTCTCGACGATGACCATCGTGCCGTCTTCCAGATAGCCCACGCCCTGCCCCGGTTCCTTGCCTTCCTGAATGACGTGGAGGGGAAAGCTCTCGCCCGGAATGTAGGCAGAGCGTACCGCGTTCGCCAACTGGTTGATGTTCAGCACCTGCACGCCCTGCGCCGCCGCGACCCGGTTGAGAGGATAGTCGATGGTCAGGATGGGCGCGTTCATGCGAAGCGCGAGCGCCACCAGCTTATCGTCCACTTCTTCAAATTCCTCGACATCTTCCTCCACGATCTTGAATGGAATCGAGGGCGTCGTCTGTAAATCCTTGAGTTTTTCCAGCCCGCGCCGCCCGCGGTTGCGGCGCTGTGTATCGGGCGAATCCGCGACGCGGGGAAGCTCGGCGAGGACGAAACGCGGCACGAGCAAGGCCCGGCCGACAACGCCGCTCTTGCGGAGGTC
>CALMDI010000477.1 GCA_937864975.1 uncultured Chloroflexota bacterium
GAAGCGCTTGGCATCCGGTTCATCCGTGTCACCAACGAACAAGTTGAAAGTGATCTGACATCCGTTCTTGTTGCCATCAAAGCAGCGTTCGTCAAACTCTAAATCGCCTGCCTTTCACCCCTCCCTCCTTGTGGGGGAGGGGTTGGGGGTGGGGGGAATTGCATGAAAACCTAACCTGTCGCGCGGCGGACGTGGGTTGCCACTGCCTTTAGAAAGTGAATGGCGGTGTCGATGCCTTTGTGGAACATATCGACGTGGAAATGTTCATTCGGTCCGTGCGCGCCGTCGCTGTCCAGCCCGAAGCCCATGAGGATAATCGGCACGTGAAGCTCGCGCTGGAAATCCGCGACGACGCCAATCGTGCCGCCCTCGCGCACAAACACCGGGCGATTGCCCCAGCCTTTTTCATAGGCGGCGACGGCTGCGTGCATGGCGGGCGCGTTCAGGTCGGCAAAGGCGGGTTCCGCCGTGTGGAGCAGCCGAAGCTCGCTGCGGACGGTCGGCGGTGTCAGACGTTCGACCTGCTGGCGCACGAGCGTGTAGATGCGTTCCGGGTCTTGATTGGCGACGAGACGGCAGCTTATTTTCGCCATCGCCTTCGCGGGTAACACCGTCTTCGCGCCTTCCCCCGTAAATCCGCTGAGCAATCCGTTGACTTCCAGCGTTGGGCGCGCGCCGATTTTCTCGCGCAGGCTGTAGCCCGGCTCGCCCCACGCCCGCGGCACGCCGGTCGTCTGGCGGTGACGATCTTCGGTGATGTTTGTACGCGCCATTTCCTCACGTTCCTGCGAGGATAGAGTCAATACGTCATCGTAAAAGCCGTCCACGGCAATGCTGCCATCGGGGTTGTGCAGCGCGGCGACAATCTCGCACAGCGCCTGCGCGGGGTTGTGGACAGTGCCGCCGAACGCGCCGCTGTGCAGGTCTTGCGCCGGACCCTGAACGTGGAGTTCCATATACACCAAACCGCGCAGCGAGTAGACAATCGCGGGCTGTTCTTTGCTCTGCATTCCCGTGTCGGAAATCACACACACGTCGGCGCGCAGCAGTTCAGGGTTGTTGCGAACAAAAGCGCCGAGATGCAGGGATGAGATTTCTTCCTCGCCTTCGATCAGCACTTTGATGTTCACGGGCGAGCCTTCGTCCGACGCCAGCAGCGACTCGACGGCTTTCAACTGCGCGAACACCTGCCCCTTGTCGTCGGAAGAGCCGCGGGCGTAGATTTTCCCGTCCTTTTCTTCAGGCTCGAATGGATCGCTCATCCAGCCCGCCTCAAGCTCGGCGGGCTGCACGTCGTAATGCCCGTAGATCAGCACGGTCGGCGCGTCGTCGCCCGCCTTCAACCACTCGCCGTAGACAATCGGATGCCCCGCGGTGGAATAGAGATGCGTACGCAGCCCGATACGCCGCATGTCGTCAATGAGCCATTCGGCGGCGCGCTGGATATCCTTCTTGTTTTCGGGCAGCGTGCTGATGCTGGGAATACGAATCAGATCGAGCAGGTTCCGGTGGAACGTATCGGCATGTTGCTTCGCGTAGTCAAGTGCGCTGGACATGGCTCAGGCATCCTTTCGGGGTGACGTTGGCTGACCAAAGACGTCGGCAGCGCTCCGCCACAGAGAAGCCTTGTCAAGATCGTCCGGCTCAAAGGGGAAATAATAGCCAACGCGGTCGAGCAATCCATCATAGCGCGCTTTCACGGCGTAGGCGAGATCCTCTGGCGGGGCGATGACGGCAATTTCGCGCAGGATGTCGTCGCTAATCAGGCTGCCCATCTCCTTCCAGCGCCCTTCGCGCGACATCTGGTGCAGACGGTCGGCAACCTCACCCCAACCGTGTAATTCCATCACCACGCGATAGCTGGGCGTGCTGGCATAAATCGCGATCTGCTGTTTGACCTCGGCGGCGTGCTCGCGTCTTTCCGCCTCGGTGCGCCCGGTCACGACGAAGACCGCGCAGGTTAACGCGACGTCCTCGCGCCGCCGCTCCGCGCCTCGCGCGCCGATTTCGATGTTGGGCAGAGTCACTTCCCTCAGGTAGCGCGGCGTGTGGAAGGGATGGACGTGGAAGCCCTGGCACAACTCGCCCGCAAGCTGGCACAGCTTTTCATTGACTCCGGCGATATAAATCGGAATATCGGGGTGCTCAATCGGTCCGGGCGAGAACAGCGGCGTCATCAGCGTGAATTTGTAGTACTGCCCCGCGAAGCGCAGCGGCTTTTTGTCCTGCCAGTTCGCCCAGATCGCGCGCAGCGCTTCAATGTATTCGCGAAGGCGCGGCACGGGCGGCAGCCATTCGATGCTGTATCGGCGCGTGATGTGCGCCTCGACCTGCGTGCCCAAGCCGAGCAGGAAGCGTCCCTTCGACTGTGCCGCCAAATCCCAGGCAAGCTGCGCCGTGACCATCGGGCTGCGCGGAAAGGCAAGCGCGATGGCGGTGCCAAGCTCGATCCGGCGCGTGGCAGCCGCCGCGTGGGTGAGGGGAAGGAACGCATTATGCGCGACTTCCGCCGTCCAGAGCGCACTGAACCCATACGCTTCCACCGCGCGGGCAATGCCTGCGGCGGCATTCAGATCGTCGGGCATGATCGTCACGTCGAATCGCATGATGGAATAAATCCTAGAGACCGCGTTCAATCGCGTAAAAGATCAGGTCAATGTTGCCCGGCGACTGCCCAAACTCGGTCAGGAAAATGGCGGTTTCTGACCGGTGCTGCGTGCCGTGGTTGACCACGTGTGCGAGGATGTGCTGCAACCCGACCGCGGCAGAAACACCCTTTGTGTTGGTGTAATGAATGCGCTCGCCTAACGCCGCGTCACTGAGCGAATCGAGGTAGGCGCGCATCGACGCCTCTTCCTCCTGCCAGCGCTGAAGCAGGGCGTCGAAGGTCGCGACTTCCGCTTCCGCCAGCATTGCCTGCGGCGATACCCCTTCCTGGCAGCGCCGACGCCACACCATTTCCGCGCTGAGCGTATGTACCAGCGTCCCGCGAATGCTTCCAAAGGAAAGGGGGAGTGGCGCGGTGTACTGTTCATCCGTTAGCCGCGCGGTGGCATTCAGAATGAGGTCGCGCGCCCAGTAATTGTAGTCGTGCAGGTTAATGACGTCGTTTTTGTTCATGAGGTCTCGTCTGGCATGATGCTTGAACAGATGATTGGGGGATTATACCGCGGCGCGCCCATGCTTCCGTAAATGTGATCTGAAGTGTTATAATCAGCCGCTTGAACCAGCCCCAGTTTGGAGAAATCGTCGGAATGACCGACCCGAGCACTCTCGAAAAGATCGGTGCAGAGCATCTGCTGACGCTCTACGAAATTACACGCACCGTCAATTCGAGCCTAGACTTCGACGAAGTGTTGAACACGGTGATGGACTCGGTCATGAACGTGACGCGCGCCCAGCGCGGCTTCCTGATGATCGCGGAAGGCGATGGAACGAACCTGCGCGTGTTGGTCGCGCGTGGGATGGACGGCGAAATTCTGGATGACCCCAATGCCTACAGCACGACCATCGTTCGTCAGGTGGTCGGCTCGCGCCAGCCGCTGTTGACCAACAACGCGCAGTTCGACGACCGCTATACGCCCGGTGTGAGTATCATCATGCGCGGGCTGCGCGCGATTTTGTGCGCGCCGATGATGGTCAAAGGACGGCTGATCGGCGTGGTCTACGTCGACACCTCGCTTCGCACGGGAAATTTTACCGACTCCGACCTGCGCCTTTTGAACGCGGTCGCGGGGCAGGCGGGTACGGCAATCGAAAACGCGCGGCTGTATCGAGTCGCCGTCGAAAAAGGGCGCATCGAGCGCGAGCTGCAAATGGCGCGCGAAATTCAGGAGTCACTGCTGCCGCAGGTCATGCCCTCGCTGGCGGGCTACGAGATTGCGGCACGCTGGCGTTCGGCGCGCGAGGTGGCGGGCGATTTTTACGATCTGTTTCCACTGGACGACGACACCTTCGGGCTGGTCATCGCGGATGTGTCTGACAAAGGCGCTCCGGCGGCGATGTTCATGGCGGTCGCGCGGAGCATGATTCGTGCCTATGCCCGCGGCGGCTTTGCGCCGCTGGATACCCTGTCGCGCACGAATGACCTGCTTCTGGAAGACGCGCAAAGCGGCATGTTTGTGACGGTCTATCACAGCATTTTCCGGCGCGACGGCAGCAATACGCACGTAAACGCGGGGCATAACCCGCCGCTGCTG
>CALMDI010000478.1 GCA_937864975.1 uncultured Chloroflexota bacterium
ACCCCTGCTCCCGCGCCGGGTTCCCGCCACGCACCGGGTTCCCGCTGACGCGGGAACTCCGGTCGAGCTTTGCTCGACCCCCTAAGCGCCCACAAGCGGAGCAGGGAGAATGCGTCGTTATCACCGCCTGAGGCTAAATCTCTTTCCTCTGCTGATTCGTATGGTTAGCAGTCATTGCTAAGCCTGACTATAGACACGACCCGATGCTTAAGCAATCGGGTATACTCGTTGGCAGCGTTCTCGAATCCATAGAAGGATCGACGGTGCGATTTTCACTGCTCTGGAGTTGTTTGCTGGCGCTGATCGCGGTGGGCTGCACGGTCGCGCCCGCTCCGACCCCCACACCGCCGCCCGACCCGCTGAAGCTGGTGCGGGACTCGATGCTGAACCTGCGCCAGAAAGACACATTTCGCATGTTGGTGGAACGCGCGGGCGCGCCGTATTTTGTCGAGACCGACCTGGGGCGCGTGATCTTCCGCCGCGCGGAGGCGCAGTACAGCGCGCCCGACATCCTGGGCGCGACCGTGCGCCTGATCGCCGCGGGGCTGCCTACGAATTTTGACCTGTTCTCGCGCGGCGATAATCAGTGGTATCGCAACGACATTCTGACGGCGGGGCGCTGGCTGAACGCGCCGTATACGCCCGGTTTCAACCCGGAAACGCTGATCGCCAGCGACGCGGGCTTTCAAGCCGCCGTCGCCGCGCTGGTCGATCTGGCTTACGTGGGCGAGGAAACGCTGGAAGATGGCGCGCCGGTGTATCACCTGAAAGCGACCGCCGAGGGCGCAGGCGTGACGGCGCTGCTGGCGGGCTTGGTCGGCATGACCGGGCTGGTGAACATGGACATTTACATTCACCGCGAGCTGTTGATCCCGGTGCGCTTCATCATCGAGCAGCCGGACACGGTCACGGAGGACGAGCCGGAGCCGACGGTGTGGACGATTGACATTCACAGCATAAACGAGCCGATGACGCTGGACGACCCGGAGGCGACCGCGGAAGCCACGACGCCGGAAGCCGTCGGCTAACATGCGGACGCCCGAACCAGCGCAACCGTATGCGCGGGCGTGGATCGCGCTTGCCCTCGTCTGCCTGCCGGTGTTCATCGGCGCGCTGGATTTGACGATTGTGTCGGCGTTTTTGCCTGAAATTATTGTCGGGCTGGAACTGCCGATTGAGACGGTCATCGACGACGCGGCGTGGGTCGTCAACGGCTACCTGCTGGCGTACACCGTCAGTATGATGTTCATGGGGCGCGTGAGCGACCTGATCGGTCGGCGGAGCGTTTACGTCGCCTGTCTGGCGATCTTCATCGCCGGGTCGATTGTCGTCGCGGAAGTCGATCCGACGGCGCAAAGCGGCATCGCCAACCTGATCTATCGCCTTCAGTTCCGCATTGACGGCGCGCGTCCCGACGCGGGACAGGTCGCGCTGTTTACGATTATCCTCGGTCGCGTGATTCAGGCGCTCGGCGCGGGGGCGCTGGTGCCGGTGAGCATCGCGCTTGTTGGCGACCTGTTCCCGCCGAACCGTCGCGCGCAGCCGCTCGGCATCATCGGCGCGGTCGATACGCTCGGCTGGGTGCTGGGGCACCTGTACGGCGGCATCCTCGTCAGCCACTTCAGCCAGAATGAAGCAACTTACGTCAACCTGTTCCGGTCGCTCGGACTGGCATGGGGCGCGCCGGACTGGCGGGCGCTGTTCTGGATC
>CALMDI010000479.1 GCA_937864975.1 uncultured Chloroflexota bacterium
GTGGCATAGGTTGACTCGCGAAACTGCGTAATGCACTCGCCCCAGCCTTCGGTGCCGTCGCTCGCCGTCACGCGGACGAGCACGACATAGCGGCGGGCGTTGTCGTCGTTCGGTTCCTCGTAGCCCAGGGGAAAACAATCAATCCGTTTAATTTGCATCGCCGTCCCTTATCAAGCGCACACAAACCCGATTGTGTTACAGAGTATTGCACCAGATAAAAGAATATACAATCCTCTCGAATAAATATTCGTTATACTTGCAGCAGATTTTTGGCGACATCCCAAAAGGTCTTTGCGTGGAGCGGTTATTGCTCGGAATCGACGTGGGGACGACGGCGGCGAAAGCCGCGTTGTTTACAACCGAGGGGCGTCTCGAAGCGGTTGGTCAAGCAGAATACCCCGTACATCACGTCCGCCCCGGCTGGGTAGAGCAGGACCCTGTAGACTGGTGGCGCGCCGTGTGCAAGGCGACGCGGCAGGCGCTGGCGCACGCGCCGGATGGCGCGCGCCGCGTGGCAGGGCTGGCGGTGAGCGCTCAGGCGCCAACGCTGATCGCGCTGGACGACTGCAAGCAGCCGGTGCGCCCGGCGATGATCTGGATGGATCGCCGCGCGGAAGCGGAAGCTGCGATGCTGGACGAGGCGCTGGGCGCGGGACGAACGTATGCGATCACCGGGAACCGCCCCGACGCCTTTTACGTGGCGGCAAAGCTGCTGTGGTTCAGGCGTCACGAGCCGGAAATGCTGGCGCGAACGCGGCATTTTGTACAAATCACGGGCTACATCAATGACCGGCTCACGGGCAAGCTGAGCCTGGACAACGTTCACGCCGCGCTGCTGCAACTGCGCGACTACCGCACAGGCGAATGGTCGCCGGAGCTGTGCGCCCTGTGCGCCGTCGAGCCGTCTCAGTTTCCCGACGTTCAGCTGGGGTATGTCGTTCTTGGCGGGGTCACATCGGAGGCGGCGGACGCCACGGGCTTGCTGCCGGGAACGCCCGTGATGGTCGGCGGCGTCGACGGCGCGGCGGCAGCGGTTGAAGCGGGTGTGGTGGAACCGGGCGCCGCCGCCGAGATGACCGGGACTTCGACGGTGCTGCTGATGCCGAGCGCGGGCAGCGTGACCGAGCCGGCGTTCATTGCCATGCCGCACGCCATTCCCGGCGTGTATCTGCTGCTCGGCGCGATGGTGGCGTCCGGCGCGAGCCTGCGCTGGTTCCGCGATCAGTTCGGGCAGGCGGAAGTGACCGAACCCGCCGCGACCCACAGCGACCCGC
>CALMDI010000480.1 GCA_937864975.1 uncultured Chloroflexota bacterium
CAGGGACACAGCCTTATTCAAGCCCTTCTTGATGCTTTACTTGGACTACCTCTCGTCCCTGCCTGAGTAGTTACAGAAATTTTATGTCTACTGTTCTGTTGAATTTAACCCTCCTACCAATCCAGGCTCATCCAGCCCACATCTGCTTTATCGGCATTATCGCCAGGTGCTGGAGAGAGACGATAGAGCAGACCCCAAAATTGAACAGCACAAAGAAAAACTGCTGGAAGTCGCGCAACAGAAGCAAGCGCGCGGTGAAATCACGCGAGATCAATATGACGCCATCGAATATGAGGTGTCTAACTCAGAGACACGCGATTTCGCACCGTTCCTGTACTTGATTGTCCGCGAGCGCGTGAAGGGCAGAACGCAGGATGTTATCGTTCAGAAACGTGCCAACCCCAATTCTGAGGAATATATCATCGAGGATTTGGACAGCAGCGAATTTGAAATGATTAGAACGTCTATTGAATTAAGCGGGGGTCTATAAAAGAAACAGGGGATGTGTAATCCCCTGTCGTGCTTGCTTTGATGGCGCTCATTTAGTATGGTGAAGCAGGTGTGGACGTACTCGCTCAGGCGGCTCACGGCGCGAAATCCAACTTTCGATCTGCTGTTTTGTATCCCGAACACGGGCTTTTGCCTGCTCATACTCTGATGCATTGATGAGCGCTTCGATGTGGTGTACTTCCTGCTCCACAATTCGCCGCGGCGGCGCGGGAAGTTCTCGAAGCGCCGTCTGGATAATTTTCCGCAGCGTACCTTTATCACCAATCCCGGTATATTCCAGATCGCCCTGTGTCAGCTTGATTAAGCTCAATAAGGCGACATAGAGACGCGCCAGAACATACAACGCCTCGACATTTTGCGCGAGTTCGTTGATGATGCTATAGAGCTGTTTGGAGTCTTCGCGTGAAGAATTTCTGGTGGCATCCAAATCGTGATCGAGTTGGTGTACAGATGACTTCAACTCTCTGGGAGCCATAGACCTTTTCCTTAATTGCAAATCACAAGTTTGTTCATTATAACATAAACTACGTAATTCATACTTTAAACGTATGTCGGAATCAGGGCAATCGCATCAAATTTAGTTTGAAGGTGACACGGGTGCACAACATCTTTGTAGGGACAAGCGTACAGGGCTGAGCAGCGGGCGAACACGCCGCTTCGCTTACATGGTTCGCCCCTACAATGACGTTTCTGACCTTCCTTGACCCAATTCGCGATTTTGATGCAATCGCCCTGCCGTGATGAAGGTCGAGATTATCCAGGAACAGCCTAACTTGTGCCGTGTCCTTACAGGGGAAATGTCCGCCATCTCACCACTCCCATACGTTGTCTTTTCGACTTTACTTTCTGAATCAGGAGAGGTGCCATGATCGTCACCCGCCAACGACTCGAAGAAATTGAAGCTATGACCCTCGCACCCTATGCCTTGTTGAGCAAAAACAGTCGCGGGCGGCAGCACGATGACCACGAGCCGAAATATCGCACGGCATTTCAGCGTGATCGTGATCGGATTGTACATTCGGCAGCGTTCCGGCGGCTGGAATACAAGACACAGGTGTTTGTCAACGACGAGGGCGATTATTACCGTACACGGCTGACGCACACGCTTGAAGTGACCCAAATCGCGCGGACGATTGCGCGCGTGCTGCGTGTCAACGAAGACCTTGTCGAAGCGATCGCGCTCGCCCACGACCTGGGGCACCCGCCGTTTGGACACGCGGGCGAAGACGCGCTGGACAGCCTGATGGAAGCTTATGGCGGCTACAATCACAATCATCAGAGTTATCGCATTGTCACGCAGTTGGAACGCCGCTACCGGGAGCATCCCGGTTTGAATCTAACGCTGGAAACACTCGCGGGCATCGCCAAGCACGAGACGACGTCGGATTTGAGTCATCTCGCAGGGCTGGACCCGAAGGCGCGCGGAAGCGTCGAAGCGCAGATTGCCGATGCGTCCGACTCGCTGGCATATAACGCGCACGACCTGGACGACGGACTGCAAGCGGGGCTGATCGAGTTACAAGACCTGAACCAGCTTGAAATCTGGCAGATGATGCGCGAGCGGCTGGGGTGGAGCGGCAATCACCTGGACGAGATCACGCGCCACTCTCTCATCCGCGAGCTGATCGGCATGGAAGTAGACGACATTCTCCAATGCACGGCTCAGAATCTGGCGGAACTGAATCCGAAGTCGCCGGAGGACGTGCAGCAGCACAGCAAGAACATCGTCGGCTTCAGCGACGCAATGCTCGAACGGAACCGGGCGCTTAAACGCTTCCTGTACGACAATATGTATTATCACTGGCGGGTGATTCGGATGAAGAAGCGCGGCGAGCGTTTCATCGTCGGGATTTTCGAGAGTCTCATCGAGGAACCGCGCCAGCTTCCCAGGGAGTGCCAGGACATGCTGGACGGCAACCAGCGGCTGCACCGCGTCGTTGCCGATTACATCGCCAGTATGACGGATCGCGGCGCTCTGCTAGAATACCGGCGGCTCTATGACCCGCTGATGCGTCCCTGACCGCGCCGGGGCAGGTTCGAAAGGACACCCTTTTCATGTCGAGCGACACCATCCTGAATGGTCGATACCGCCTGACCGCGCAGCAAGGCTCCGGCGGTATGGCGGTGATCTATAAAGCCATCGACCAGGCGCTAGGGCGCACTGTCGCGGTCAAAATTCTGCGTCCCAGCCTGACCGACGATCCAGCCTTTCTGGCGCGCTTCCGCAACGAGGCGCGCAGCGTTGCCAACCTCGCCCATCCAAACATTGTCACGGTGCATGACGTGGGCAGCGATGGGCAGACGCATTACATCGTCATGGAATTCGTCGAAGGAACTGATCTCAAGAAGATTATTCGTGGCGACGGCGCGCTGGCGGTGGATCGCGCGTTGAATCTGGCGATCCAGATTTGCTCCGGCATCGGCTTCGCCCACCGGGCAGGGCTGGTTCATGCCGACGTTAAGCCGCAGAATATCCTCGTCACGCGCGACGATGTGGTGAAAGTGACTGACTTCGGTATCGCGCAGGCGCTGTCCGAAACGCATCCCGGCGAGAAACAGTCGGTCGTGTGGGGCAGCCCGCATTATTTCGCGCCCGAACAGGCGCGCGGCGAGCGACCAAGCCCGGCGGCGGACGTGTATTCCATCGGCATTGTCATCTTCGAGCTTCTGACCGGGCGGCTTCCGTACACTGGAACGAACCAGCAGGAACTCGCGCTTGCGCACATCCGCGAGCGAATTCCGCTGGTGACCGAATTCAACCCCGCCGTGCCCGAAGCGCTGGCGAGTATTGTCTACAAAGTCATGGGCAAGGAGCCTGCGACGCGCTACCGCATGGCAGACCAGCTTGGCAACATCCTCGTCAGCTTCCGCGACCGCAACCGGCAGGGAAGCGCGGTCAGTATCCCCGCCGCGCCCCCGCGCCCGATGGGGCAGACGCAGATCGGGCAGGCGCAGCCGCTGCCCCAGCCGCCGCCCGCGCAAATCTGGCCCCCCGCGCCGCAGCACGTACCGCCCGCGCCCGCCCCGCGCCCGGAGTTTGGTCGAACGGAGTCGGTGCCCACGCAGCAGTACGGCTTGGCGCCGAACGCGCCCCAGGTCGGCGGCTATAATCAGCCTGCCGCTCCCGCGCCATTTGGCGGCGCTGCGCCGTCGGAGCGCCTGAACAGCACCGGTTTCTATAATTCGGGCATGTATCGCGCGGAAGCCGAGCCGCCCGCCACGCTTGACGTGGTCACGATTGCGCTGGCAATCCTGGCGTTCTTCGCCGTCGCGTGTCTGATTCCGCTCTACATCGCGGTCTTTCAGGCGCGTTTCGGGGGATAAGCTTTGACGCTAACCGCCGGTCATCGACGGCGGCGCGGCGGGGTAGGTCTGATAGTAGTCGACCAGAACGCTGGTGACGCCCTCACTGTGCGTGGCAAGATAAATGCCGATATTGCCGTTCGAGAAGGTGTCATCGCTAACGCGCACGACCTGCTGCCCGTTGACGTACCCCGTGAAGAATGACCCCATTATGTCCAGCGTCAGCGCGTTGCGTTCGCCAATCGGATTGATCGCCGGGTGCGCTGTCCAGTTCTCCTCCGTCTCGCGCAGCTCGCGCCACGCGCCGTTGTCGCGCACCCAGATGCTGTAACGCCCCCTGCCATCGACGGCGAAAACGTTGTAATGCTCCTGATCGCGGTAATTAAAGGCGATTCCATACGCGCCTTCGGGACTGCTCTCCGGTTCCAACGTTCCCGCCATTGCGATGGAAACGCTGCTGTAGACGTAATCAGGATTAAAGATGCTGGTCGTTGCCGTCGCCAGGCGCTCGGAGCGCAGGCGATAAAACCCGTCTGACGTCATCTCCTGCAACACACCGCCGAGGCTGCCCTGAATCCAGTTGTTGCGGTATTCGTCGTCCTCGTCAAAGCCGCTGGTGAAATACAGAGCGCCGCCGGATGAGACGGGCTGGCTGCCCGTGTCCGAACCTGACTGCGTGGGGGTGTCATTGTCCGGTGAGGCTCCCAACCCTCCGAAGGCGACGACTCCAGCCAGGACGATGACGAGGACTCCGAGCGCAAGGATGGCGGGCAGTGGAATGCGTCGGTGGGACCAGGTTTCTTCGACTGCGCCTGCGGTCGAAGGTGCCTGGAGGGTTTCGGTCGGGCCACCGGACGGCGGCGGTTCGGCGGGGGCCAGGGGGGGCGGCCGAGACGCTCCCGTAACGCCCGCGCCCCGGTCGTCCGCAAACGCCTGCGCGGACTGGTAGCGGTCGTCCGGGTTTTTCGCCATCGCCTTTTGCATAAAGGCGTCCAACGCCGGGTTGTCGGTCGCGAGGTGCGGCGAGACGGCGGGCACGGGCGCGTTCAGGTGCTTGAGCATGAGCGACAAGCCGCCTTCGTCGCCGTAGGGCGGGTGACCGCTGAGCATCTCGAACAGAATCGCGCCGAGCGCGTACAGGTCGCTTCGCGGATCGCCCGGCAAGCCGGTCGCCTGTTCGGGCGACATATACGCAGGCGTCCCGGTGGAATAGCCGTCCACGGTCAGGCGACTGCTTTCCATCATCCGCGCGATGCCGAAATCGGTCAGGACGGCTTGTCCGGCTTCGTTGATGATGATGTTCGCGGGTTTCACGTCGCGGTGCGCCATGCCAAGCGCGTGGGCGTAACCCAGCGCGTTTGCTACGCCGGCGATGAGTTCCAGCGCCCGAGTCTGGCTGAGCGGCTCGCCCGCGGCAGCGCGTTCTTCGAGCAGCGTCCGCAGCGTTTTGCCGGACACAAACGACATGACCATGTAGTACATCGGAAAGCCGTCGCGCGTGACGGCGTTGAAGTCGTAGACCTGAACGATATTCGGGTGGTTTAAGCTGGCGACGAGCTTGGCTTCGCGCTCGAACCGCTCCTTAAAGGTGGGGTCGTCCGCCAGGTGCTCGTGCAGAATCTTGATGGCGACGGGGCGATCCAGATTCGTATCGTGCGCGCGGAACACGCGCGCCATTCCGCCGCTGCCGATGCGCTCCTGGATGAGATAGCGGTCAATTCGCGTGTTGATCAGGTCAGACATGCCGGAAACAGGCTCCGCCGACGATCACATCATCAGGTGCAATGATACCCGCAACTCCGCCGGGGCGCATCCTGAACGCGCCGCCGCGCCAACGGAATCCGAACGAATTGCCATCCTTGCCTGCGAGTCGCTACACTGTGCCTATGAACTCAGTTCAGATCCGATCTCTCCTCGCACTTCTGGCGCTGCTGACCGCGACGACTGCCGTGTCCATTACGCGGGGGCAGGACGACGCCACGCTGGAGGCAACGGATGAGACCGCCTCCGAAACCGTCGATGCGTTATTCGCGGACGTCACCCTGTATGACCTGATTACGCTGCGCGTCGAGGTTGATCCGGCGCTTTACACCAATCCGTTCGACCCCGCCGACATCGAGCTTGTCGGCATTTTCGAGTCGCCGTCGGGACGAGAAGTGATCGTGCCCGGCTTCTGGCTTCAGCCCTACGTCGATGAATGCGTTGAACCTTGCTCTGCGGAAGCGCTGACGCCGGTGGGCGCGCCGGAATGGCAGGTACGGTTCGCGCCCGACGAGGTTGGAACGTGGTCATATACGCTGCAGGTGCGCGACGACCGCACGATTGTCTCGTCGGATGAAGGCGATGTGATCGTCGCGCCGTCCAGCCATCCGGGCTTCGTCCGGGTCGCGCCAAACGGACGCTACTTTCAGTACGAGCAGGGCATTCCACTGTTTGTCATCGGGCATAACCTGAGCTGGTCGTGGGATGAGGGGGGCGGCGTCCATGCCTACGAGCGCTGGCTGCAATCTCTACGCGACGCTGGCGGGAATTACGCGCGTGTGGTGGTGGATGCGCCGTGGTTCGTCGGGCTGGAATGGGATCGTCTGGGCGATTACACCTCGGCGCAGGACGACGCCTGGCGATTGGATCGGCTATTGGAGATTGCCGGGGACAATGGAATCGTCCTTCAGTTAGTCCTGTTGTGGCATCAGGCGCTGCGGACTTACGACGGAACGCCGGTCATGGTGCCGCCGGAGCCGCCCAGACCGAATGCCAGTGCCGACTGGGACGATAACCCCTACAACACCCTCAACGGCGGACCCCTGGCAGGACCGAGCCAGTTTTTCCACGACGAGACGGCAATGGCGCTGTTCCGGCGCAGGCTGCGTTATATCGTTGCCCGCTGGGGATACAGCCCCCAGGTCTTTGCGTGGGAACTGATCGACGAGATCGATCAGACTGAACGACCCGACCCGGAGGTTGTCGATACCTGGGTGCGTGACATGGCGGGTTATCTGCGGCAGATCGATTCGGGGCGGCACCTGATTACAGCAGGCAGCCGCGTTTTCGATCCGGCGCTGGCGTCGAACGGGCTGCTCGATTTTACCGAAGCCGAAGTCTTTCAGGGACTGCCGATTGAGACGATCGGCGAGCACGAGGCGATGATCGTGGATGCGCTGCGCCGCACCTGGCTGGCAAGCGAGTCGCCTTCACTGCTGGTCAATCACTCGCTCAATCCGTGGTTCGAGCCGATTGAGGATGACCCGAACGGGATTCACGTGCAGAATGCGCTCTGGACGGCGGCGCTTTCCGGCGCGGCAGGCGGCGGCGTGAGCGCGTGGGGTGACACCTATATCCAGCCGCTGCGCCTTCAGCGCCATTACGCATCGCTGGCGGCATTCGCGGCGGGCGTGGACTGGATACGCCTTGACCTGCGCCCGGCGGAGGCGGCGGTCGTCGTCGCCGAGGACGTGTACGCGCCGCTGCGCGTGGCTGGATTCAGCCGCAATTTCCGTGAGGACCTGGGCGCGGCGGTGGAGCGCACGCTGTCGGCGGAAGGCGTGTATCCGCCGATAGATAATGTAACGAGTTATCTTTACGGGCAGGGATTTAACCAGAACTTGCGTCAGCCGCAGACCTATCGCCTGACAGCGCCTATGGAAACAACGGTTGAAATCGGCGTGCGCGCCGTGTCCGGGCAGGCGGGCGCGCGGCTCGACGTCTCGCTCGACGGCAAAATCGTCGCGCAGATGAGTCTCGCGGCGTCGGCGCGTGGGGCGGCGCTGCGGGTTCCGGTTTCGGTAGGGGAGCATACCCTCACGCTGGACAACGGCGGCGAGGACTGGCTGGAACTGGATTACATCGACGTGAGTGACGTGATCGCGCCCGCGCGCGTTTTGACGCTGCGCGACTCGACGGCGGGCGTGGCGCTGGCGTGGCTTCAGCACCGCGAGTACACGTGGAATACGTCGGAACCGGAAGCGCTGCGCCAGCCGTTGCAATTGACGTACCGCCTCGACCAGATGCCGCCAGGACGCTACGTGGTCGAGCTTTGGAACCCGCTGACGGGCGCTGTATTGGGCGAAGAAGTCATTCGCGTTCGCGCCGACGGCGTTCTGCGCGTGGAGCTTTTGCCGCTCACGCGCCAGCTTGCGCTGCGCGCGTTCCGCCAGCCCGACCCGCCGACGCCTGCTGCCACCGAGGCGCCGGAAGCGACGCCTGAAACGACCGAAACGCCCATGCCCGACACCCCCGGCGCGACCGAGTCGGCGGGCGCCACCGACGACCCCGAACGCACGGCAACAGCCGCGCCACGTAACAATGCTCCGTCGATGACACCGTCTGTAGCAGCGACAAATAGCCCTCGTTTACCCTCAGGTTGACACGACGTTAAGGTTTTGTAATACGCCAGCACACAAATTGAAAAAGATTATACTGCTCCTTGTACACACGTGAGGGCAAAAAATGAGTGCTCGTTCGATGAACCGCACGGAACGTCTTGCGGAGATTGAGCAGATGTTGTTCCGTAGCCCGGTTGGGCTGCGCGCGGTTGAAATCGCGCAGGCGTGCGACGTGGATCGGAGAACGGTTTATCGCGATTTGTCCCTGTTGATGGATATCGGCGTGCCGATTCATCAGAAGGAAGGACGTTTTTACTTCGACCGCGAAAATTATACCGCGACGACACGCCTTAAATTTGACGAAGCCCTGGCGTTGTTTCTCGCCGCGCGCCTTTCATTACGGCAGATGATTGAAAATAACCCGCACATGATTTCGGCGCTGAAAAAAGTGGGTATGGCGCTGCCTACGCCGCTGATGAAGCACATCGAGGACGTTGCCGACTCCGCCGTTCAAATCCCGATCAACGACCGGCAGGTGGCGAT
>CALMDI010000481.1 GCA_937864975.1 uncultured Chloroflexota bacterium
CGCGTCTGGGCGTACCGGACGGGTGGCAAGGTCAAGGGCGCCGTCGCGGGGTCGGGCACCCGGGTGTTCGCCGGGAGCTACGACGGCTCGGTCTACGCGCTCGACGCGCGCACCGGCGCGCTCCGCTGGCGCTCGTCCTCCCAGTCACGGCTCGGTGGCCGGGGCCGGTTCTACTCGACGCCCGCGGTGGCATACGGGCGGGTGTACATCGGCTCGACCGACGGGAAGGTGTACGCGTTCGGCGCGGGATCCGGGGATCTGCTGTGGGCCCGGTCGACCGGCGGCTACGTCTACTCCTCACCGGCGGTGTGGCAACGGACGGTGTTCGCGGGGTCGTATTCCGGGCGGCTGGTCGCGCTCGACGCGGCGACGGGCGACACGCGCTGGACGTTCGCCGCCGGCGCGGCGATCTCGGGCTCCCCGACCGTGATGGCCGGGCAGGTCTGGTTCTCGACGCTGTCCCGCCGAACCTATGTCGTGGGGGGGAGGACGGGTCGGCAGGTCTGGACGTTCCCGGACGGCGGCTACACGCCGCTCGTCGCGGACGCCGACCTTGTTCACTGTCATGAATTTCGAACCGTCGAAAATCTGCTGGTCACCTCTGTTGCCGGGCGACACCGCAAGCCGCTGGTTCTCTCGCCCCACGGCACGCTGACGTACGGGACAGGGCGCGGCTTGGTAAAAAGCGCATGGGATCGCCTGTTTGGGGCAGCGCAGGCGCGGCGCTTTCAGCACGTCGTCGCGCTGACGCCGTCGGAGGCGAAAGAAGCGAGCGAATTCTGGTCGCGGTTTGACGCGCCTCGAACGCAGTTCAGTGTTGTCCCGAACGGGGTTGACCTGACAGAGCTTGACCACCTGCCGGATGGGCGCGCTTTTCGGGACAAGTACGGACTTGGCGATGCGGTCGTCTGCCTGTTTCTGGGGCGGCTGCACCGGCGCAAGGGAGCGCATGTACTGGCGGAAGCCTTTCACCGCCTGTCGCCGCCAAACGCGCGGCTGGTCATCGCCGGACCGGACGAAGGCGGGCTGGCGTTGATCCAGCCGCATCGGAACGAACGCATGGTCGTGACCGGCTTTCTGGACGGCGAGCAACGCCTGGCGGCGCTGGCGGCAGCCGACGTGTTCGCGCTGCCCGCCGAGGGCGAAGGCTTGTCGATGGCGCTACTGGAAGCCATGGGCGCGGGACTGCCCGTGATCATCTCACCCGGCTCCAACCTGCCCGACGTGACCGAGTACGGCGCGGGAATCGTCGTTCCGGTCGACGTGGAGTCGGTGGCAGGCGCGCTGCGTGTGCTGCTTGCCAGTGAGGCGACACGCCGCGCGATGGGCGCGGCAGAGCGGCGGCTGGTGCAGGAGCGCTTTACATGGGACATCGTCGCGGCACAACTCGAAAAGGTCTACGAATCGCTGCCCTGAACAGGCTCTTGGACGAAATGCAGACACAGGACTATCATTACATAGAGTATTATCCTATCCATTTCCGATGATCCGAGGTTTGGAATGACACCCGACGCCCTGGGGCTCGCGCTGCTGATCTTCGTTTTGCGAGTGATTAACAACGCGCTCGGCACGGTGCGCGTCGTCCTCATCACGCGGCAGATGCGGCTGCTCTCGGCGGTGTTGGGCTTCATCGAATCGCTCATCTTCGCGGTGACGATCACGAGCGTGGTCACCGACCTCAGCAATATCCTCAACCTGTTTGCCTACTGTATTGGTTTTTCGGTGGGTTCGTACCTGGGCATGGCGATTGAAGCGCGCTTCATCACCAGCTACATGAGCGTGACGATTATCACGCCCGACCGCGGACACGACATCGCGACAACCTTGCGTGAGGCGGGCTATGGCGTGACCGAAACCGTGGGTGAAGGCAAAGATGGACAGGTGACGATGCTGCGGAGCGTCATCATCAATCGTGACGTGCCCAAATTGTTGAATCTCGTCCGCGAGAC
>CALMDI010000482.1 GCA_937864975.1 uncultured Chloroflexota bacterium
GTCGATTGTGAAACCGGGAGCGTTCCCAATTTCACGAAGTGTTGTCATAAAGCAATATTGTAGCGGACGGATTTCACGAATGGCAAGAAATTGCGTTTGAAACCAGCGACGCTATTGCCTTATTCCCCTCACCCCGGTGTGGAAACAACGTCACTTATTGGAAATCGAATGGCAGTGAATTTGTGCAATTTGCTCAAGGCTGTTTGACAAAAGGTTAATCTGTCCCCTATAGTGGAAGGCATATTGGGAGCGCTCCCAAGTCCTGAGGTGTGATGAGCCAGAATCTCGAAGAAATCGCCCGCCTTGCCGGAGTCTCCCGCTCCACGGTGTCGCGCGTGATTAACAGTCACCCGAACGTGAGCGAGCGGACGCGGCTGCGGGTCATGCGCGTCATTCAGGAGCAGAACTTCCGCCCCAACCTGGCGGCTCGCTCGCTCGTCACGCAGCGCACGCGCATCCTCAGCCTGGTCATCCCTCAAGCCGTCTCCGCGACGTTCACCGACCCCTATTTCCCGACGTTAATTCAAAGCATCATGCTGAAAGCAAACGAGTTCGATTATGCTGTCATGCTATGGCTTGGGAAAAGCGGCGAGCGCGCCGACCGGCTGTATGACCGCGTCTTCAAAAACAGCCTGTTCGACGGAATGCTCGTCGCGGCGGCGGTGAATGACGATCCTCTGATTCCGCGGCTGACGCAGGCGAATTTCCCGGTGGTGCTGATCGGTCCCCCTTCCCTCTCCAATCTCAATTACATCGACGTCGACAACCAGCACGCCGCCGAAATCGCCGTCTCGTACCTGATTCAAAATGGCTGGAAGCGCATTGGCACGATTACCGGACCGCTCAACATGGGCGCTGCCGTCGCCCGGCTGGACGGCTACTGCCGCGCGCTCCAGCAGGCGGGGCTGCCGGTTGATAAGACGCTGATTGTCGAGGGCAATTACGACGAGCAATCCGGCTACACCGGAATGCGCGTATTACTGGAACGTCACGTCGATGCGGTTTTCAGCGCCAGCGACGTAATGGCGCTCGGCGCGCTGCGCGCCATTCACTACGCGAACCTGCGCGTCCCGGACGATATTGCCATCGTCGGTTTCGACGACCTGCCGGTTGCCGCGACCGCGACGCCGCCGCTCACGACTATTCATCAGCCTATTCACGAGTTGGGCAGCATGGCGACCGAAATGCTCATCGACCTGCTCGACGGCAAAGCGCGCCCACCCTACCAGAAAATACTCCCGGCACAACTTGTCGTGCGTGAATCCACCAGTCAGTCCCATGGTTAGCCCTGCGGGGGGAGGTGACGTTATCACGAATTGCAGGACAGGCACCCGCAAGTCAAAGCACCGAATTGCACATGGACGTTTTCAGAAGGAGATACCGTGATGCAGAAAAGATTGTTTGCAGTATTGTCGATCCTGCTCGTCCTCAGCATGAGCCTGAGCATGGTCGGCGCGCAGGACGACGCACCGCTGCCGTTGGAAGCCGTCGAAGGCACACCCCGCGGCGGCACCGTCCAGGTTTCGCACCGCGCGCAGCCGCTGTGGGTGGCGAACTTCAATATCCTCGCGCCCGACCCGACGCCGGATACCCAGGGCTTGATCTACGAGCCGCTGATGGTATGGAACGAGGTCGACGGCTCGAAGATTCCGTGGCTTGCCACCAGCTTTGAGTGGTCGGACGACCTGCGCGGACTGACCGTGACGCTGCGTGAAGGCGTCCAGTGGTCGGACGGCGAGGACTTTAACGCCGACGACGTGGTTTACACCTTCAACCTGCTCCGGGAGCGCCCGGAACTGGATCGCGGCGCGCTCTGGCAATTCATCGAGAGCGTCGAAAAGGTCGATGACTACACCGTTCAGTTCAACCTCTCGACGGTCAACACCCTGGGCGACGTTCAGATCGGGCAGGTCGAGCCTGTGCCGGAACACATCTACTCCCAGGTCGAAGACCCGGTGACCTTCACCAACGAAAATCCCGTCGGCACGGGTCCGTTCGCCAACGTCTGCCGCTTCGAGGAGCAGGTGTACGAGCTGTGCGCGAATGAGAACTACTGGATTCCCGGTCTGCCCTATGTCGAGCGCCTGCGCTACCCCGGCTTTGCGGGCAATGAGCAGGCGAACCTCGCGGTTATCAACGGCGAGACCGACTGGGCGGGTCACTTCCTCCCCGACATCGAGCAGACCTATGTCGCGCTCGACCCGGAGAATAATCACTACTACTTCTGGCCCGGCGGTGATACGGTCAGCATCTACATGAACACGGAAAAGCCGCCGTTCGACGATGTCGCCTTCCGTCAGGCGGTCAGCCAGGCTATCGATTATGAAAGCGTCGTGGGCATCGGCATGTACGGCTACACCGTCCCCGCCAACGCCACCGGTCTGGGTCCTCGTTACGCGAACTGGGTCAGCCAGGAAGCGCTGGACACCGCCGCCGAGATGGGACTCAGCACCTTTGACTCGGCGCGCGCCGCGACGACGCTCGACGAAGCCGGTTACGTGGACGCCGACGGCGACGGCTGGCGCGACAACCTCGATGGCAGTCCGATTGCCTTCAACGTTCAGGTTGTCAACGGCTGGACGGACTGGGTCACCAGCGTTCAGATCATCAGCCAGAACCTTCAGGAAATTGGCGTTAACGCGCAGGTGGTTACGCCGGAGTTCGGTGACTGGCTCAACAACCTCCAGACCGGCACCTACGATATGTCCATCGGCTGGGGCAGCGCGCAGTTCTCGCCCTGGAACTACTACCGTGAGCTGCTCTACAGCGGCATGATCGGCGAAGATGGACGCGCCAACGGCGTCAGTTGGGCGCGCTGGAACAGCGAAGAAGTCGACGCGCTGATCGACCAGTTCCCGACGACTGCCGATGAGGCGGAGCAGATGGACATCATCGGTCAGATTCAGAATGCTCTGGTCGAGAATGTTGTCATCGTCCCGCTCTTCCCAGGACCGACGTGGTACGAGTACAACACGGCACGCTTTACCGGCTTCCCGACCGAAGAAAATTACTACACGCAGGGCAGCCCGTGGGATCGCGCGTCGAACTCGCGCCTGCTGGTCGCGCTCCAAATTCACCCGAATGAGGACATGACCGGCGAGTAATTCGCCCTCGCACCACTGGGCTGGGGTTTTGTGCCTCAGCCCAGTTTTTTAAAGGTTTGCAGTTTTCCGGTAAAATGCGGTTAATAGAGGGCGTGTTCCATGCGTTTTTTGCTGCGCCGCTTTGGTTTTTATCTGATCGCGCTGCTGGTCGCGATCCTCCTCAACTTCCTCATCCCCCGGATGATGGCGGGCGACCCGGTGCAGATTATGTTTGGGCGCTTCCAGGGGCGTGTTGAGCCTGCCGCGATGGAATCGCTCTACAAGACGTTCGGCTTCGTGACCGGTCCCATCCACGAGCAGTTCGCGCTTTACATCTCCAATCTGCTTCAGGGCAATCTGGGTACGTCGGTCACCTTCTTCCCGAATCCGGTTGGGAAAGTGGTCGCCATCGCCATGCTGTGGACGATTCGACTGGTCGGGCTGGCGACGATCCTGTCGTTTTTGCTCGGCACGCTGCTCGGCGTGTTCGCGGCGTGGCGGCGCGGCGGCTTTGTCGATTCAAAAGTGCTGCCGCTGACGGGCGTCCTCAATTCCTTCCCTTATTTCTGGCTGGCAATGCTCGCGCTTTACACCTTCGGACTGGGCTTGGGCTGGTTCCCACTGCATCGCGCCGCGAACGACAATATCCTTCAGGACTGGTCAAATCCCGAATACATTCTGAGCGTGATCCATCATGCGATTCTGCCGGCGTCGACCATCGTGATTACGTCGCTGGGCGGCTGGATGCTCGGTATGCGGAACAACATGATCGGCGTGCTGGCGGAAGACTACATTACACTCGCGCAGGCGAAGGGGCTTTCCGACCGGCGCATTATGCTCAGCTACGCCGCTCGGAATGCCATCCTGCCGAGCCTGACCGGCTTTGCCATGTCACTCGGTTTTGTGCTCGGGGGCGCGCTCCTGACGGAAATTGTATTCTCCTATCCCGGCGTCGGATTCATGCTGCTGTCCGCCGTCAACGCGCGCGACTACCCGCTGATGCAGGGCATTTTTCTGATGATTACGGTCGCCGTCCTGGTTGCGAATATGATCGCCGACGTCGCCTACGTCCTGTTAGACCCGCGCGCGCGTTAATTACAGAAAGGGAAATCTGGATGGTCGGCAGGAATCCAACTCAGGCACAGCCCGAACCTCAAGCCCAGCCCCGCGAGACGCGCTATGCCATGCCGCTGGCGCTTCCGGCGCGCGTGCTGGGACGGCTGACGCCGGAGTGGTTTCGCATCATTCTGCGAACGCGCAAGGCGGCTGTCGGCGTCGCAATCCTCACGTTTTTTGTCCTGGTCGCCATTTTTGCCCCTGTGATTGCCCCCACCAATCCGACGCGCATGGTCGGTCGCCCGCACGACCCGCCGAGCGGCGAGTATCTCCTCGGCACAACGCGGCAGGGTCAGGACGTGTTCGCGCAGCTTCTGCATGGCACGCGCACGTCGCTGTCGGTTGGCTTCCTGACCGGCACCATCATCATCGTGCTGTGCATTGTGATGGGCGTGACCGCGGGCTACGTCGGCGGCTGGGTGGACGAAATTTTGTCGCTGATCACTAACGTCGCCCTCATCCTGCCCAGCCTGCCGCTCATCATCGTCATCTCCCGCTGGATTGACCGTCCGGGTCCCGAAACCATTATTATCGTGTTGAGCGTGCTCAGCTGGGCTTATGGAGCGCGCGTGCTCCGCTCGCAAACGCTGATTCTTCGCAACGCCGACTTTGTGCAGGCGGCGAAGGTGGTCGGCGAGCCGTGGTGGCGTATCGTCCTATTTGAAATTCTTCCCAACATGACCTCGCTCGTCGTGTCCAGTTGGATCGGCGCCGTGCTGTTTGTCGTCCTCACCGAAGCCGCCCTCGAATTCATCGGGCTTGGCAACCCGAACATGGTCACGTGGGGCACGATGCTCTACTGGGCGAACAACTCCGGCGGCTGTATCTTTGTTGATGTCGCTGGCTCTCAGACCGTGATTCTGAACTATAACCGTATCATCAATAACTACAGTCTCAATACTTCTTCCCTCACCCGTGATGTTTTTAAGCAAGCAACACCCTCTATGGATGTGCGGTTTAATTGGTGGGGGGCGTCCAGCGGGCCGTTTCACCCAACCAGTAACCCCAATGGAGTGGGCGATACAGTCAGTGATAACGTGGATTACAGTCAATGGTTGCTCTCCGAAGACTGCTTGAATGAAGCGATCTGCGACTGTCCCATCAATTATGCCGCCAATGACTGTTATGCCAGTTCTAACCCGATCAGCCTGCGTTTCGGCGAGAAGCGGCTAGATGAAACCGACATTGAGGTTAGCACTCCCGCCGGATGGCTTGCCTTCACTCGTCACTACCGTCAAGATAAACTATCCGATCCGGCCTTCCAGCTCATCCGGTCGCGCCGG
>CALMDI010000483.1 GCA_937864975.1 uncultured Chloroflexota bacterium
GCTTTCATCAGCACCTCGGCGCGCTCGTAGGCGGTCTTGCGCGACCACGCGGGGAACGCCGCCGCCGCCGCGTCAATCGCCGCCTGCGCGTCGCTTCGGCTGCCGAAGGGCATTTCGCCAAGCGACTCTTCCGTCGCCGGGTTGAGCAGGTTCCAGGTGCCGCCGTTCGAGGCGTCAACCCACTCCCCGTTAATCAACTGTTTAAATCGAAAGTCCGACATTGAAAGCAATCTCCCGTTCCGCCGACAACCGATCGGCGGTGAAGTCATCCAGCGTACTCCCATAATAGCCGTGTTTGCTGCTTCTTCAAACACCTTTTACCGAACGCTAAGTGTTATCGTGCTCTCATGCGGACGGCAAAATGTCTGTGTTATGCTCAGAAACGCGCTCGAAACGCCGCTTCAGCGCACCGTGTCGAAGGGATAGAGTAAGGAGCAACACCATGTTAAGTCTTTCCGCGTGGTTTATCCTGTTCGCGACTCTGCTGGCGCTGCCTCTGCCAGCGGCGGCTCAGTCGGCGCTCCCCCTCGATCAAATTCAGCTGCCCCCCGGCTTTGAAATCAGCCTTTACGCCGAAGCGCCGTCGGCGCGGTCGCTGGCGCTCGGCGCGGAAGGAACGGTGTTTGTCAGCACGCGCGACATCGGTGTGGTCTATGCCGTCACCGACACCGACGGCGATCTGATCGGCGAAACGGTGCGGGTGATCGCGCGCGGGCTTGACCTGCCGAACGGCATCGCATTCTACGAGGGCGACCTGTACGTGGCGCTACGGACGCGGATTCTCCGCTATCCCGGCATCGAAGCCCAGTTGGACAGCCCGCCAGAGCCGGAGGTCATTTACACCGGTTTTATCAATGCGTCGGCGCACAGCTGGAAATATCTGCGCGTGGGACCGGACGGCAAGCTCTACGTTCCGGTTGGCTTCCCGTGCAATGTCTGCGAAGATTCGCCGGACTATGGCTTGATCATGCGGATGAATCTGGACGGCACCGAGCCGGAAGTGGTCGCGCGCGGTATCCGTAACACCGTTGGCTTCGATTTTCATCCTGAAAGCGGCGCGTTGTGGTTCACCGACAACGGGCGCGACAACCTGGGCGACGACGTGCCGCCCGACGAACTGAATGTCGCGTCGGAGCCGGGCTTGCACTTCGGCTTCCCTTACTGCCACGGCGGAACGATTCCCGATCCGCAGTTCAACGGCGGGCGAAGCTGCGACGAGTTCGCGCCCCCCGCGCTCAACCTGCCTGCCCATGTCGCCGCGCTCGGCGCGCGCTTCTACACCGGCGCGATGTTCCCGCCCGACTATCAAAACCAGTTATTCATCGCGGAGCATGGCTCGTGGAACCGGTCGGTGCCGCAGGGTTACCGCGTGTCGCTGGTGCAGATCGAAAATGGCGAGGTCGTGGGCTATGAGCCGTTCGCGGAAGGCTGGCTGCAAGGGTCGCAGTTCTGGGGACGCCCGGTGGATGCGCTCGTGATGCCGGACGGCGCGCTGCTCGTTTCCGACGACTATGCCGGAGTCGTGTAGCGCATTGCCTACTCCGGCTAGAAGCAGCAGGCAAATTAACAGGGGCGTGTATGCGCCCCTGTTCGCCGCTACGTATAAAAGTGTTCGCGGAGATCATTTTCTGAAAGGTATTCGGAAGCCTGCCGATAAATAGACTTTAACGTGCCGACAGGCAGGGGTTTGTTTCCGTGTAGCGGGACGCTGAGATACTGATCGGTTTCTTCTACGGTGCGGCGCAAGCGATAGTGACTGCCTGTGACACGGATCACTTCAAACCCAAACATCTGGAGGATGCCAAGAACCTCTTTTCCACTCAGCCTACGCAGTTTGGGCATAATTTTCGGGTAACGTCACAGACAGCACAATGCGGGGATTCGGCACGAGGTTGAATTCCTTAATGGTATCCGTGTCGTCGAGACATACTTGAATCGCTTCGCGGAGGTTTTTAAGCAGCTCTTCAAATGTAAACCCATCCGTCACCAGATGGAGTACGTCATTCGTGGCGACATATACGGGACCGTATTCCTCGTCTTCAAGATTGTACTCAACGTCAATCGTCAGGGTGTCCTGTACCGGGGACATAGCGACTTCCTCAAGCTTTCTTCTATGCACACCATTATAGCCTGTTTTGCGTCGTCATCTCGGAAAGGGTGTGCGGCATTGCCCTTTTCTTACCGTCCGTTTTTCCACAAAGCCCCCAATTTTTAGCGGAATTTTAACAACATATCTCAACGCATTTGTTGTATAATCTTCAGCTTGTTGCCTGGTGTCATTGGGGTAGAGGAGGTTCAGTCCCTAGATGAACAACGTCCGTATGGACACGGTTTTGAACGATCCGCTTACGATCACCCCCACACTCGTTCTCGACTTCGACAACATCGACCAGACGTTCAATCGGTTTCTCAATGCGTTCCCCGGCGGGCAGATTTTCTACGCCATGAAGGCGAATGCGAACCCGAATGTCAATCGTCTGGTGGTGACGAAGGACGGCGGTCTGGAGATTGCGTCGCTGGCGGAGCTGGAGCGGGCGCTGGACGCCGGAGCGTCGGGCGACCGAATTATTTGCAGTAACACGATCAAGAA
>CALMDI010000484.1 GCA_937864975.1 uncultured Chloroflexota bacterium
CGCCTCCGTGCGCGACCAGCGAGCGCGTGACCTGCGGGCAATGGGACGCCTCTCGGCGCCGATGATTCGTCGTAAGGGCGAACCGGGTTTTCAGCCCATCTCGTGGGACGACGCGCTTAACTTGATTTCCGAGCGAATCCGCGCGACAGACCCGAACCGCCTGTACTTCTACCTGACCAGCCGGGGCATTCCCAACGAAACCTATTACGCCGTTCAGAAGGCGGTACGCGCGCTGCGGACAAACAACCTCGATAACGCCGCGCGAATCTGCCACTCGCCCAGCACGTTCGGCTTGAAGTCCGCGCTTGGGGTGGGGGGTACAACCTGTTCGTACAGCGACCTCATCGGCACCGATCTCGTCACCTTTCTCGGCTCGAACGTGTCCAGCAACCAGCCGGTTATGATGAAGTATCTCTTTCATGCCAAGCGAGCCGGGACTCAGATCGTTTCCGTGAACCCCTACCGCGAGCCAGGTATGGATGCCTACTGGATTCCGAGCGACCTTGAGAGCGCCATGTTCGGCACGCGCTTCACCGATCATTTCTTTCAGGTGCGCGCGGGCGGCGACATGGCATTTCTGCACGGCGCTGCCAAGCACCTGATCGAGTCGGGCGCATATGATCGCTCGTTTATCGAACAGCACACCGTCGGCTTTGAAGCGCTCAAGACCTATCTGGAAGGCCTGTCGTGGGAGCAGCTTGAACAGGCGACCGGCTTGCCCGCCGAGCAAATCCGCGCGTATGCGAACCTCGTCGCCCGCGCCGAGCGTGCCGTCTTCGTGTGGGGCATGGGCATCACGCAGCACGTCTGCGGCGAGGACAACGTTCACGCCATCATCAATCTCGCCCTGCTCAAGGGCTTTGTGGGGCGCGAAGGCTGCGGCTTAATGCCCATTCGCGGGCACTCTGGCGTTCAGGGAGGCGCGGAAATGGGCGCGTATGCCACCGCGTTCCCTGGCGGGCTGCCGATCAAGCCGGAAACGGCGGCGGCGCTGTCCGCGCAGTACGGCTTTGACGTTCCGGCTCAGCCCGGCATGACCACGCCGGAAATGCTCGACGCCGCGGCGCGGGGTGAGTTGGACGTGCTGTTCGCGGTCGGCGGCAATTTCCGGGAAGTGATGCCCGATCCGAGGGGCGCGAGCGCCGCGCTGGGCAAGATTCCGCTGCGGGTTCACATGGACATCGTGCTGTCGAGCCAGATGTTCGTCGATCCGGCGGACACGGTGCTTCTGCTGCCCGCCGCGACGCGCTATGAAATTCCCGGCGGCGTCACCGAGACCTCCACCGAGCGCCGCGTCATCTTCAGCCCCGAAATTCCCGGCTCACGCATCCGTGACGCGCGCAGCGAGTGGGCTGTTTTAGGCGAAATCGCCGCCCGCGTTCGACCGGAGCTTGCGGGGAAGGTTCGTTTCCCATCGACACAGGCAATTCGGGATGAGATTGCGCGCGTCATCCCCCTGTACGCAGGCATTGAACGGCTGCGCGCCGAGGGCGACCAGTTCCAGTACGGCGGCGCGATGCTGTGCGAGGACTGGAACTTTCCTACACCCGACGGACGCGCGCATTTCGCCGTCGTCTCGCTGCCCGTTTCGACTGTCAAGGAGGGCGAGTTCACGCTCGTGACCCGGCGCGGCAAGCAGTTCAACAGCAATGTCCACGAGGACAAGGAAACCGCCAACGGCTTCGCACGCGATGCGGTGCTCATCAGCGCTGCCGACGCCCGGCGGCTCGGCTTGACCGACGGCGAGCCTGTCCAACTTGCCAACGACAGCGGCGCGTATCGCGGCAGGCTCCAAATTACGGATATCGCGGTCGGGACGCTGGAAGTCTATTGGCCCGAAGCCAACGTTCTGCTCGACCCCGCCGTGCGCTCGCCGCTGGCGAAGATTCCGGCGTACAAATCGGGCGCTGTGCGTTTGGAGCGCCTCACCGACACGACCCGCGTGCCGCCTGAGATCAAGGTGTAATCATGGACTCCACTCGCGCCAGCAAAACAGCCGCCCAGGTCATCCGCGTCCGCGCTGACGGCGTCCGCCAGCCCGCGCGGCGGGACTACCTCGCCGGCGAAGAGCCGCTGGAAATCCGTCTGGTGAGCGGGGAAGAGATGCGGCAGCTTGCCGTCACCATGCGAACCCCCGGTTCCGACTTCGAGCTGGCGGCAGGCTTTCTGTTCGCGGAAGGGATCGTCCAGAACCGCGACGCCATTCAGAGCATCACCTACTGCGTGGATCGCGATTTGAGCGAGGAACAGCGCTATAACGTCGTCAACGTCACGCTCGCCGCCGACCGCCTGCCGGATGTGCGCGCGTTAGAGCGCCATTTCATCGTGTCCAGCGCGTGCGGCGTGTGTGGCAAGGCGAGTATCGACGCGGTGCTCGCGCGCGGGCTGCGTCCGCTCACCTCGCGGCAGACCGTCACGCCGTCGGTCATCACGGGCTTAACTGACCAACTGCGTCAGGCGCAGCGCCTGTTTGAAGTTACCGGCGGGCTTCATGCCGTCGCCCTGTTCGACCTGAACGGAACGCTGCTGGCGCTGCGCGAGGACGTCGGGCGGCATAACGCGATGGATAAGCTGGTGGGCTGGGCGCTGCTGCAAAACCACGTTCCGCTGCGTGACCGCATCGTGCTGGTGAGCGGGCGCGCCAGCTTCGAGCTGGTGCAGAAAGCCGCCGCCGCGGGCATCCCGACGCTGTGCGCCATCTCCGCGCCGTCCAGCCTTGCCGTCAGCCTCGCGCGCCGCCTCGACATGACTCTGATCGGGTTTTTACGCGACGAACACTTCAACCTCTACTGCGGGGAACAACGCCTCACCTTCACCGCTCAGCACGGATAGTTCTTACACAATGTTGGTGGACACCGAGGAGTGGTGAATATAGAGACTGACGAATACTGGCGCAATAACACCGTCGCAGTTCGTGCTGAGCTACGCAAAACACCGCATCTGTTTCCCCCTCCCTGAGTTCGGGGAGGGGGTTAGGGGGTGGGGTTGCCTTCGACGGGCGCCCAGGTGAGATGCACCGTCGTGCCCTTTCTCGGAGCGCTCTCAATGGTCAGCGCCGCCTGAATATCGTCCGCACGCTCCCGCATCAAATCCAGCCCCAGCCCCCCCTGCCGCTTCACAGGATCAAACCCGCGTCCATCGTCCTGAATGACCAAATCTACCCCCGCGTCCTGGCGCTGGAGCTGCACCGTCACGTTGGCGGCGTTAGCATGTTTGACGATGTTGTTGAAGGCTTCCTGGGCGATCCGGTAGAACGCCACCTGCACCACATCCGGCAGCGGTGCCCCTTCATCCGCCGTCACGGTGATATTCAAGCGCTTGCGTGCCTGCGTCGCCGTCACCAGTTGCCGCAGCAGCTCGCCCAGGTCGGTTTTGAGCAGCGAGGCAGGATGCAATTCCAGCAGCAGCATTCGCAGTTCCGCGAGGGTGCTGCGGTTCAATCGGCTCAGCTCATCCAAATACTCCGAGATCGGCGCGGGCGCGTCCGTCCACAGCCGCGGCAGGGTTTCCGCGATGACCGACGCGGAATAGAGCGTCTGGCTGACCACATCGTGAAGCTCGCGCGCCAGCCGCTGCCGCTCCTCCAGCGCCGCGAGGGTGAGGGCGTGTTCCTGCGCCTCGCGCATGATCTGCTGCATCTGAATGCGCTGCGTCACGTCGCGGGCGACCTTGACGTAACCGCGCATCAAGCCGTCGGCGTCCAGCATCAGGCGCGTCATGCCGCTGGCGAAGAAGCGGCTGCCGTCCTTGCGAATCTTCCAGCGCTCGTCAGACGCCGAGCCGGTCTCGCGGGCGGTGGCAAGCTCGTCTTCGACCGCGCCTGCCGCGCGATCTTCGGGTACGAACAGGATCGCGCCGTTCTCGCCCAGAATCTCGGCTTCGGTGTAGCCAAACAGCCGCTCCGCGCCCGCATTCCAGCTTGTGATGCGGTTCTCGAGATCGAGAGCCAGAATCGCGTAATCTTTGGCGCTCTCGACCATCATTTCCAGCAGGGCATTGGCGTTCACAAGCTCCGCGGTGCGCTCCTGTACCTGAAGCTCAAGCTCGTCATGCGCCTGCTGGCGCGCGGCTTCGGCGCGCTTGCGCTCGCTGATATCGCGAATGAGCCAGTTCAGGCTTGCTTCTTCGGTGCGTAGGTCGCGCATCTGCGTAACTGTCAGGCTGACGTCGATTGCCGCCGCGCTTGGCTTGACGCGGAGATGTGCGTCCCAACGAAACAATCTGTTTTCACGGGCGACATGAATCAACTGCTCGCGAAAATGGCGGCGCTCTTCGAGTGGGATGAAATTCGCAAGCGGCTTGCCAACCAGCCAGGCGGCGTCGCGCTTCAGAAGCGCCGCCGCCGCCTGGCTCGCTTCCCGGATCATTCCCAGAAGGTCGGTCACCAGGTAGGCATCGGGAGCGAGGTGGAAAAGGTCGTGATAACGCTGGCGTTCCGCGGCGGCAACGTCGTGCGCCCACAGGAGTTCTTCATACTGCTGCCGCAGTTCCTCGTCGGTGACCCGTAATTCTTCGATGGCGGTCAGAAGCTCTTCGGAGATCTGATCGACCAGGGGGACATGATCGGGCAGCAGGTCACTAAACTGCTGGATAAGTGCCTCTACGCGACCAACCCAGAGACTAAACTTATCGGAAGCATTATTTGAGGACACCGCGCTTTGCCTTGATGACTGGCTGTTCATAGAAATTGTAACACTTTCCCGGCGAATACGTTAACTGGAACTGTGTTCAGGGTTGGCAATCGTGAGGACGACGGAGTGACCGAGCCAGCCGTCCGTTAGATGCCTTCACGCCGGTGGCTCGCGGGGAGAAGCGCTGAATTTTGCCGGGTGCAGGGGGTCGCTTACGCGGCGTTTGCCTCGCGAATGGCGCGGATCAGCTGGTCAGACGAGGCATATTTCGGGAGATAGGTCGAGGCGCCTGCCTTGATCGCCGCGTTCAGGTGCTCGCCGTTCATCGAGTTGCTGAGGATGATGACCGTGACTGCCGGGTCCAGCGCTTTCACCGCGAGGGTCGTGCTCGCGCCGTCGCCATCAGGCATGTACAGATCCATGATGATGACGTCCGGCTGCGCGGAGACAATCAGCGCAATCGCCTCGGCGCTGGACGCGGCTTCGCCCACGAGCGTCATGTCCGGGTGGGCGCCGAGCAGAATCGCCAGCCCCGAACGCACGCCGTCGTGATCGTCGACGATCATCACGCGAATCATGCAAGCTCCGGCGTCAGGCGTCGGACGCCGAACGGGGGCTTAGTGCGACAGCAGAGACGGTGGATCGTCGCTAAAGCAGCAATCGATGACACGCTCCAGTAACGGCAAACCTTCAGGATAGTCCTCCATCAGACGCGCGCACAGGCGTTTCCAGTGCGTCTCGTCCGTGCGATCCCGGCAGTGGCGCAGTTGATTGACGGCGTTCGCGCCCGCGCAGGCGGCATGCGGACCGTAGGCGACGCGAATTTCCTCAAGAACCTCAGCAGCGGTGGGGCTGTAAATCGCGATCAGGTGAATGTACTTCTGCGCGATCCGGGTATAAATCGAACTTTCGTCCATGAGAACGCTACCTTATCTTACTACTAAACGTTGAATCTCGACTTGAGATTATCGTATCTCCTCTTCGCGTCCCGATATAGACGATAGATGGACAGTTTTGCAGTAGCCAGATGGCTCGTTACATCACCGCCCTCGTAACTGAGGGAAAAGAGTGTTACACTGAATGTCTCAATAGCTCTCCCTCCAACACACGGGTGACACTGCCCGATCCGGGGCGAACAGGCACAGTCGCATCTCCATTGGCAGGGCGATGACAGGCATTCACCGCCAGGAGCAAAATCATGCCGGGACATGACGTCATCGTCATTGGCGCTTCCGCGGGGGGTGTCGAAGCTCTCAAGCAGCTTGTCGCCAATTTACCCGCCGACCTGCCCGCCGCCGTTTGCGTCGTGCTGCACGTCTCGTCGCACGGCACGAGCGTTCTGCCAGCCATCCTTCGCCGCGCCGGACGCCTCCCCGCGGAACACGTCGACGCGCCGCAGCTTCTCGAACCGGGGCGAATTTACGTTGCGCCGCCGAATAAGCACCTGCTCATCAAATCGGGGTTCGTCAGTGCCACCCACGGAGCCACCGAAAATGGGCACCGTCCTGCCGTCGATCCGCTGTTTCGCACCGCCGCGCGCACCTACGGACCGGGAGTCATCGGCGTCGTGCTGTCCGGCGTGCTGGACGACGCCACCGCCGGGCTGGCGGCGATCAAGCTGCGCGGCGGGATCGCGGTCGTGCAGCACCCGGAAGACGCCATGTATTCGGGAATGCCGCTCAGCGCCATCGAAAACGTTCAGGTCGATCATGTCGTGCCGGTTGCCGAAATGGCGGCGCTCCTGGTTCGTCTGGCACGCGAGGCTGCGCCGGAGGACGACCGCAGCGTGCCTGAAAACATGCAGGTAGAGTCCGAAATAGCGGAATTGGACGAGGACGCCATGACACGAGAAGAACGCCCCGGAAAACCGTCCGAGTTCGCCTGTCCCGACTGTGGCGGCGCGTTGTGGGAGCTGAGCGATGGCGCGCTGTTCCGCTTTCGCTGCCGGGTCGGTCACGCCTACAGCGCTCAAACGCTGCTCGCCGAGAAAATGGACTCACTGGAAGATGCCTTCTGGGTGGCGCTGCGCGCGCTCGAAGAGAGCGCGGCGCTGGCGCGGCGCTTAGCCGAACGGTCGAAAAACCACGGCAGCCTGCGTTCCGCCGAGCGGTTCGCGGAGCAGGCAGCCGAGGCGGAGCAGCGCGCCGCGATTGTGCGCGAGGTGCTGCTGAACGGCAGGCTCAATACGCTGGTCGGTTCCGAAGTCGAACCCGATGCGAACGTCTAAAGGATGAGGTTGCGCGCAATCATGGCAGCCCACGATAGCCCGGCATCCGAAAACAGCACGCTGTTCGTGGTCGCGGTCGCCTGCTCGGCGGGCGGGCTGGTGGCGCTCCGGCGCTTCGTCTCGCTGCTGCCGGGGCGCCTTCCGGCAGCGGTCGTGCTGCTTCAGCATCTCTCGCCGGATCATCCAAGCCACCTGCTTCCTCTTTTACAACCGTCGACCTCGATGCCTGTGAAGGAAGCGCGCAGGGGCGCCGTCCTCCGCGAGGGCGTCGTCTACGTTGCGACCCCAAATCGGCATGTCCTGATCGAGCCAGGTCCTGTGCTTGGAACGTCATTCGCCGAACGCGTGCAGTTTGTACGACCGTCTGCCAATGTCCTCTTCGAATCGCTTGCCGTGACCTGCGGCGATCATGCCATCGCCGTCGTGCTGACCGGCAGCGGCAGTGACGGCGCTGCTGGCATCCGGCGGGTAAAGGCGCGCGGCGGCACGGTCATTGCCCAGGACGAAGCGACCAGCCAGCATTTTGGAATGCCTCATGCCGCCATTGAGACCGGCTGCGTCGATCTGATCCTACCGCTGGATGACATTCCTCCGGCAATATCGCACTTGTTATCGGAATCGAAACGCCAATGAGCAATCCATCCGTCGATCACGACGCCGATTTTGAGGCGCTGCTCGCCTATTTGAAGCGCACTCGCGGCTTCGATTTCACCGCCTATAAGCGCGCCAGCCTGATGCGCCGCCTTCAGAAGCGGATGCAGGCGGTCAACATCGAGTCCTACGGCGCGTACACCGACTATCTGGAAGTCCATCCCGACGAGTTCGCCCAGCTTTTCGATACCATTTTGATCAACGTGACCAATTTTTTCCGCGATCCTGCTGCCTGGGCGCAAATCTCGTCGGACATTCTGCCCCGCATTCTGGCGGCAAAGCGTCCGGACGAGCAGATTCGCGTCTGGAGCGCGGGCTGCGCTTCCGGCGAGGAAGCTTATACGATTGCCATGCTCCTGGCGGAAGCGCTCGGAGTTGACCAGTTTCACGAACGCGTCAAAATTTACGCCTCCGACGTCGATGATGCCGCCTTGAATCGCGCGCGCCTGGCGACCTACACCGCTCGTGACGTTGCCGCCGTTGCCCCGGAGCTAGTCGATAAATACTTCGACCAAATCGACCAGCGTTTCGTGATTCGAAAAGACCTGCGCCGCGGCGTCATCTATGGGCGTCACGACCTCGTTCAGGACGCGCCGATTTCCCGCATCGATCTGCTGATCTGCCGGAATGCGCTTATGTACTTTAATGCCGAAGCGCAAACCCGCATTCTGTCGCGCTTCCACTTCGGCTTGAATGACAACGGCTTCCTGTTTCTTGGCAAAGCCGAAATGCTGTTCACCCACGCCAGCCTGTTCACCCCGGTAGATATAAAACGGCGCGTCTTCGCAAAAGTGCCGCGCCTCGGCTACCGCGAGCGTTTGATGAACATGGCGCAGTCCACCCCTTCCGAAGGCGCCGATCAAGCCTCCAAACGGACCCAGTTTCGCGAAGCCGCCTTCGATGGCAGCCCCGTCGCGCAGGTCGTGGTCGACCGTCATGGTTTCCTGGTGCTGACTAACAAGCGCGCGCGCACCCTGTTGGGACTGAACGCAGAGCACATCGGGCAAACCGTCCACGACCTGGACTTCAGCTATCGCGTGCCGGAGTTGAAAACGCGCCTCGAAGCGGTTTTTCAGGAACGCCGACCGAGTATCATCCAGGAAATCGAATGGATGACCTCGTCCGGTGACCTGCATATTCTGGAAGTCCAGCTTTCCCCACTCATGGACGGCAAAAATGCGTTGATCGGCGCCAACATCGCCTTTACCGACATCACCCGCGACAAGCGGCTTCAGGAGGAAATCGAACATACCAGCCAGGAGCTTGAAACGACCTTAGAAGAGCTGCAATCGACCAACGAAGAGCTGGAGACAACCAACGAGGAATTGCAGTCCACGGTAGAAGAACTGGAAACCACCAACGAGGAATTGCAGTCCACCAACGAAGAGTTGGAAACCATGAACGAGGAATTGCAGTCCACCAACCAGGAGTTGCAGACGCTGAACGACGAGCTTCGGCGGCGCTCCGACGACCTGAACCTCGTCAATGCCTACCTGGAATCAATCCTCCGCACTATCGGCGGCGCAGTGATCGTTCTGGACCGAAATCTGTCGGTACAAATCTGGAATCAGGACGCGGAAGACTCGTGGGGACTGCGCGCCGACGAAGTGCAGGACAAGAATTTTCTGAATCTCGACATCGGTCTGCCGGTCGACCAACTCAAACAACCGATTCGCGACTGCCTCAACGGCGAGAGCGATTATCATGAAATCGTCCTGGACGCTGTGAATCATCGCGGGAAGTCGATACAATGTAAGGTCAGTCTTACCCCTCTTATCGGCGCGAGGGGCGATGGAATTCGCGGCGCGATCCTTGCCCTGGAGGATGTCGAGTCGTAGCCACCGATAGTAACGAGGGATGTGATGCCAGCGCAGGACAGCGAGTATACGATGGAGTGGTTCAGTCAGCAAATTGAATCCATCCGTCACCGCGTAGACAGCTTGAATCAACAGTCCACCCTCGAAGCCCGCGCCGATCTTGAGTGTCCGCCGGTAGAAGTATTCGACCGGCTCGCGGTAGAGCGCGCCGCCGAGCACGAGGAGCGCGGCCCAGAGTGACGGCGTACCCAGCCCCCTTTGTGCACGATCAACGCGGGGGTGGTAGGGGGGAGGGGCGGCCGAGGCGCAGGCGGGTGCGGGCCTCGTCCTGGTCCACGATCGGCGCCGGGTAGCCCAGTGCCTCGAGCTCCCCGGGCGGCAGCAGCCACGGCTCGTGGACGTACGCGTCGTCGAGACCGGCGAGCTCCTCGACGTACCGGCGCACGTAGGCGCCGCGCGGGTCGTGACGCCGCGCCTGTAGCACCACGTTGTAGGTGCGGTTGAAACGTGAGTCGGTCCCCGTG
>CALMDI010000485.1 GCA_937864975.1 uncultured Chloroflexota bacterium
TTTCCAGGTTCTCCCTCCCCGATTTCGGGGAGGGAGACAGAGGGTGGGGTTTCGCGTCAGAACTAGCAATCAAGGTAGTTCATCTCTTTTTTGGTGACAGCGGCTTATTCGGAAAGGACAGCGGCTTGAAATCCGATCTCGATCAACTCATGGCGAAGCGGGAACTGGACGCGATTGTCGTCGTCGGCGACGAAGTGTACAGCTCCCCGCGCGCGTATTTGACCAACGGCGTGCATATGACGACCGGGCTGGTCTTGAAGAAACGCGGCGACGCGCCCGTGATTATCGCCAGCGCGATGGAAACCGAGGAAGCCGCCAAGAGCGGGTTAAAGGTCTATTCCTATTACGATCTCGACTTCGCCCAGATGCTCAACGACGCCGAGGGGGATCGCGCGAAAGCCGAGGTGCGCTTCTGGGGCAAGGCGCTGGAGACGATTGGCGTCCCGTCGGGCAAAATCGGCATTTATGGCGTTGCCCATGCCAACGCGATTCTCGAGCTGGTGCGTCGGCTGGAAAAGACGTATCGCCAGTACGAGTTCGTGGGCGAGCTTGGCATGACGCTCTTTGACGAAGCCTACGTTACCAAAGACGCTGACGAGGTCGAACGCCTGCGCTCGGTGGGGCAGCGCACGTCCGCGGCGCTTCAGGCGGCATGGGATCTGGTTCGGGCGCAGCGCGTGGAAGGCGATCAGTTGGTCAAGACGGACGGCACGCCGTTTACGATTGGCGATGTGCGCCGCTTTGTCCGGCGGACGCTGCTCGACCACGATCTGGAAGACACGGGCATGATCTTCGCGCAGGGGCGTGACGCGGGCTACCCGCACAGCCGCGGCGAAAACGATATGGCGCTGCGCCTGGGTCAATCCATCGTCTTCGACCTGTTTCCGCAGGAGATTGGCGGCGGCTATTTCCATGACATGACGCGGACGTGGTGCCTGGGCTACGCGCCGCCGGAGGTGCAGCAGGCGTATGACGAGGTGATGGAAGCGTTCGACGTGGCGGTCGAAGTCTTCCGCGCCGGAATGCCCGCCAAGCAGCTTCAGGCAACCGTGCAGGATTATTTCGAGAGCAAGGGACACCCGACCTCGCGCAGCGAGCCGGGCAACACCGTTGGCTTTGTCCACAGTCTGGGACACGGTCTCGGCTTGAACATCCACGAGCGACCGAGCCTGAGTCACCTGTCGAAAGACACGCTTCAGCGCGGTAACGTGGTCAGCATTGAGCCGGGCGTCTATTACCCGGATCGCGGCTTTGGCGTGCGCGTCGAGGATACGTTCTACGTGAGCGAGGACGGCTCGCTCGTGTCGCTGACCAATTTCCGCAAAGACCTCGTCATCCCGGTCGGCTAAACCTACACGAAAAGGAATGTTGCCGTAGGGGCGCACGGCTGTGCGCCCCGCATTCGGACGGACATGCGCTGCCCCTCCCAAACCTGTCGAACACGTTTCTTGGCGTCTTGGCGGTTCAATAAGTATTGAAGCGAACTACTTCGATGAGACCCTAAGCAGAGTGAATTGATACCGCCTTCGCAACGTCCAGTCCTGCTATACTATCCGTGACACTCCGCGCAACCTCAGGATAGGACAGTCCCCGCTTATGGCTGAGCAACCGGGTACGCAAGCCAACCCGCTCCGGGTGGCGATCATCGGATCGGGTCCGTCGGGCTTTTACGCCGCCGAATATCTGCAAAAACAGCCGGACTTAAACGTCGAGATTGATATGTACGACCGCCTGCCGACGCCCTTTGGCTTGGTACGCGGCGGGGTCGCGCCCGATCACCCAAAAATCAAGACGGTCACGAAAGTCTACGATAAGACGGCGTCCGACCCGCGCTTCCGCTTTTACGGCAACGTCGAGTTGGGCAGGCACATTACGCACGACGACCTGCTCAACCACTATCACCAGATCATCTATGCCGTCGGCGCGCAGACCGACCGCCAGATGGGCATTCCCGGTGAAGAACTGCCCGGCAGCTACCCGGCGACGGAGTTCGTCGGCTGGTACAACGCGCATCCCGATTACCGCGACCTGACGTTCGATCTGTCGCAGGAGCGCGTCGCGGTCGTCGGCAACGGCAACGTGGCGATGGACGTGGCGCGTATTCTGGCGAGCACCGAAGCGGAGCTTGCGGTCACCGACATCGCGGATTACGCGCTGGAAGCGCTGAGGCACAGCAGCGTGCGGGAAATTTACGTGCTGGGGCGGCGCGGACCCGCGCAAGCCGCCTTCACGAACCCCGAAATTCGCGAGTTGGGCGATTTAACCGACGCCGAAGTGGTGATCGCGCCGGACGAAATTGAATTAGACCCGCTCAGCGCCGCCGCGCTGGCGCTGGATAACGACCGCACCGCCGACCGCAACGTGCAGACCATGACGCGCTTCTCGTATCAGGGCGAGCAGGGCAAGCCGCGCAAGATTATTTTTCGCTTTCTCGTGTCGCCTGTCGAAATTCTCGGAACCGATCACGTCGAGGCGATCAAGCTGGTGCGTAACGAGCTGTATCAGGCGGAAGACGGCTCGCTGCGCGCGCGCCCGACCAATGAGATGGAAACCATTCCGGTCGGGCTGGTCTTCCGCTCCATCGGCTATCAGGGGGTGGCGCTGCCGGATGTGCCTTTCGACGCGCGCAAAGGCATCATCCCGAACGCGGCGGGGCGCGTGATCGACCCGCTGAGGAATGAAACGCGCACGGGTGAATACGTCGTCGGCTGGATCAAGCGGGGTCCGACAGGGATTATTGGCACGAACAAGCCCGACTCCCAGGCGACGGCAATGGCGATGCTCGAAGATCGCGCGGAAGGCAAGACACTCACTCCTGCCGAGCCGGCGCGTGATGCGATGGAACGTCTGCTTGTGGAACGCCAGCCCGCTTTGGTGACGTTCGCGGACTGGCAGGTGATCGATCAGATCGAGCAGGAGCGGGGACAGGCGGCGGGTCGCCCGCGCCTCAAGTTCAGCCGCGTGGACGAAATGCTGCGCCTGCTGGCGGAGCGCAAGCAGCAGCCCAACCCCACGGGCGATTAAACGACAAAAGCCGCCGCGCACGACCCACGAGCGGCGGTTACAATGAGCCTAAACGATGAATTAAGCGGGTTCTTCGCCAAGCGCCAGAATATTGCCCTCGCTGTCTTTAAACCAGGCGCTGCGAATCCCCTCCATGTCCGCGACGCCGTTCACCGTTTTTAGTCCCGGAAAATCATATTCTTCAAAGACGACGCCGCGCGCGCGTAGCTGAGCCATCGTCTCGTCGAGGTTGTCCACGGCGAACGAGGCGGCGGTGCTTTGCGCCGTTCCCGCGAACGAGGACTCGTAGAGCAGAAACGACGTGCTGCCCACCTGATAGCGGGCGCCGAAGCCCAGTTCCTCGCTCGGCGTCAGACCGAGTTTCTCCTCGTAAAAACGCTTTGCACGTTCAAAGTCGGATACGGCGATGGTCGCATAGGCTTGCTTAAACATCATCAAACTCCTTGTTGTTATGACGCACAACTATCAGTATAAAGGCGTTCCTGCTGCTAACTGCAACTTTTGGAGGCGCGTCTCGTAAAAGCAACTGAATCGTCATTATCGCGTGGGGGAAGGATCAAAGAGCATGACGTTATACACACAGGAAAAGCCGAAACGCGCGGAAGCCTACCCGCTGGCAGATGTCGGGACGCGGCTGGTCGCGCTGATTATCGACACGCTGATCCTGGGCTTTGTGGGGGGTATCGTGGCGATTGGCGCGCGCCACGGCGCGGGCTGGCTGGTCAGCTTTATCGTCGGCGTCGCCTATCACTGGTATTTCATGACTCAGCGGGACGGTCAGACGCCCGGCAAGCAGCTTGTGGGTATCCGCGTCGTGCGCGCCGATGGGGAGCCGCTGACGGCAACGGACGCGATCATGCGCTACATCGGTTACTACATCAACACGGCGGTGCTCATGCTGGGGTGGATCTGGGCGCTGTTCGATGACAGGCGTCAGGGCTGGCACGACAAAATCGCGAATACACTGGTGATCCAGGCGCGCTGACGGTACCATCGAACATGCGCTAACATCACGCGAGGGGCGCGCCACCATGCGCTCCTCGTTCTATTTATTGAGGGCTTCATCATGACCGTTTCGATCTGGCAGGCGGACGACACGCAGCCCATTCGTGAGGTCGATGTGCTCGTCGTGGGCGCGGGGCTGGTGGGCTGCGCGGCGGCATATTTCGCGGCGCAAGCGGGGCGTCAGGTGACGATTACCGAGATGCGCGACGTGGCGCTCGGCGCGAGCAGCCGCAACGCGGGCTTCATGATTACGGGTCCCGACACCTACTACCACCGCGCGATTGAGCGCTACGGGCACGCCGCCGTCCGCGAACTGTGGGCGCTTTCGGCGCAGACACACCGCACCTGGCGGGAGTTCGTGAAAGACGGTTCGGTGCGCTTGCAGGACTGCGGCTCGATGCTGCTGGCGGAATCGGCGGACGAGGCGAAAGAGCTTGAAACGGCGGCGCGGGCGCTTCAGGCGGACGGCATCGAGGTCGAGTATCACGCGCGCGACCCGCTGCGGCGCGGCTATTTCGCGGCGATTGAGCAGCCGTGGGATGGCGCGGTGCAGCCTTATGAGCTAACCGTCGCCGTTTTGAAGGCGAGCGGCGCGGAGCTGATCGCCAACAACGAGCTGTATGCCATCCGGCAGGACACGCGGGAGCAGGTCACCGTCTTTACGCGGCAGTATCGGTTTCAGGCGCGCTACGTGCTGCTGTGTACCAACGCCTATTCCATTCACATCGACCCGTATTTCGCCGGCAGGATCATTCCAACGCGGGCGCAGTGTCTTGTCACCGCGCCGCTCAAGGACGCGGCTGTCCTGAACACGTGCGGCTACAGTGACTATGGCTACATGTACTATCGCGTCACCTTCGACGGGCGGCTGCTGATTGGCGGGGGACGCAAGCAGAATAAGGCGCTCGAACACGATACGACCGACGACCGTGTGACCGAGCCGGTGCAGCGCATCCTCGACGCTTATCTGCGCGACAAATTCCCGGACGTGGACGCGCCCGTGGATCGCCGCTGGGCGGGCATCATGGGCTTCACGCCGGATGGGTTGCCGCTGGTGGGCACCCTGCCGGGACGCTCGCGCGTGGGCTTCGCGGTCGGGTTCAACGGTCACGGCTTGGCGTTCGGGGCGGGGGTCGCGGAACGCGCCATCGACATGCTTCTCAATGGCACCGACCCCGGCGTGCTGCGGGCTTCACGGCTGGCGTAGCCGAAAACGATTTACTGCAAAGGCGTAACAGAAGGAAATTAAAGGATTTAACGCAGAGCTACAGAGGACAGAAGTAACGTCGGGAAGAGTATTTTGAATCCGCTCCACGCCGCCCGGTGTTCAAAACGCCGGACTACCGGCAAAAATGGGAAGTCCCTGAAGAGACTGGAAGGCGGTTCCAACCGCTTTAGAGGTTTCCCGCTTTTCGTCTAGCCGAGGAACCCTCGGCGGCGAGACTACTCTTCTGTTTCTCTCCGTCAGGTTTTCCATTTCAGTATGGACCGTAAGCAGGTCCCTCGCTGCCGGTACTGATGAGGATGAAGACCTGCGCGGCGCTGTTATCCAGCAGCAGCGTGCCGTTCTGGAACTGCTGAATGTTGAACGTCGTCGCCTGCTCCTCGGCGCGGGCAAAGCCGAGCGCCTCGCGCACGCCGCCAATCCCATACCAGAACGCGCCAAATCCAAGCGTGGGCACGCGCAGCCCTTCCGGCGCGACGATGGCTTCGGACGGCACAACATCCGGCGCCTGCGGCGCGTACCAGTAGCGACCCGACGGCGAGCCAGGCGCGATTGCCCAGATTTCGCCGTCCGGCGTGAAATACATGACGCCATTCTCGAAGATTTGTGACGTGCCTGTATAGGGAATGGGGACGCCCGCCGGACAGCCAAGCGTCGTCACCGCGGTTCCCGCTTGCCGCCACTGCGCGCCGAAGCGCTCGTCGGGCTGCATGGGACAGGCGGCGAACTCGTCGCGCGGCGCGGCTGTAGGTTCCTCAAGCTCGACGTTCAGGGAAACGCCGTCGTTTAAGCTTCCCGATTCGCCCAGAAACACGCCGATGTAAACGGTCGGTGTCGCCGTCGGCGTCTCTGGAATGGGGGTTTCGGTTGGGCGGCTGACGGCGCGGGTGGCTTGCATCTCCGCCTCGTTCGGGGTGGGCGATATGTAGACGGTTGCCAGCAGCTTCGGCATCGACGTGGCAAGTGACGCCGACGGCGCGGCGGTCGGCGCGGGCTGGCAGGCGGCGACGAACAGACTCAGCGCCAGCGAGCAGAGGCGAACAAGCGCCGGGAAGTTAGTCATCGCATTGAACGGGAAGCGCATGTTCGATCTCATTGACGAAGCGTCCGTCCGCCTCCTGATAATACAGCCCGAAGCGAATGGTCGCCGCGTTCGGCAGGCGCGGCAGCGAATACACGTCGCGCACAGCTTCACCCGGCTCCCAGGTCGTCAGCGGTCGCCAGCCATAGACCGGCGCGGATTGGTCGGCTTGCGCCAGCAGCGAGCCGTTCGCGTCGAGCAGATAGACGAACACGCTGCGATCCTGCGTCGGGCGCTCCGGCGCGAACCAGGTGACGTAAAGATTCAGCGTGTCGGGCGCGCAGTCGATGCTCGCCTCGATGCTGTCGAGCCGCTCGCCGCTGGCGTATTCCGGCGACAGTTTGATCTCGACTAACGAGGGCGCGACCGCGCTGAGATACACCTTGCCGCCAAGTCGTTCTTCCCACCAGCTTACCGGCTGATTGTAGAACGTGTATTCCGGTGTGACCAGCGGCGCGTCTGCCACGAGCGTCCGGAAATCGGCGTTGTGATCGACCAGCCGAAGGTCTTGCAGCCCGCCGAGCACGTCACGCGCGAAGCCGACGGCAAAATGACGCGGGCCCCACGCGAGCATCAAGGTCGCGCCGGGCGGCGTCTGCTCGGCACGCGCGATGGTCTCCAATCCGGTCGGGTCTTCCGTCAGTCCATCGATGAACGCCCGGTTTTGCCCCACGAGCGCGACGGCGAGCATGAGCGCGAGCAGAGCAGGCAGGGCGTAAGGGATACCGTGCTCCCACCTGGGCGGAAGGCTGAACGAAATGAGAGAAGGAACCACCTTCACTATGCCGTCCATCGCCAGCAGCCAGCCGAACGCGAGGCTCAGCGTGACCGGCAGGATGAGCGCTGACAGAATATCCGTGTACAGGGCAACGTGAAAAATATATGCCGTGAGTCCGCTCAGGAGAAACGTCAGCGCGGCGCGACGATAGATCGGCGTGGAAACACCATACGCCAAGCCGATCAACCCGCCGACCAGTCCCGGCAGCGTCACGTCCGTCAAGACGACGTTGGTAACCAATGTGATATTCGCCACCAGCGCGTCGAGCGATGAGGGGACGCCGACGAAGCGCGCGGCTTCTCGCCCGAAGAACTGATCCCAGAACCCCGTCCACGTGCCCGGATCGCCATAGACCCACGACGCGCCCGCCAGCGCGCGCAGCGGCAGATAGGCGTAGGGCAGGAAACCCACGAGCGCCAGCAGCGCGCAGAGGATGAGCGTCGACGCGAGTTTTCGAGTCGGTCGAAAATCTGACCAGACGGCGAAGACAAGCGCGGGCGCGACCATTGCCAGCGCGCGGTGATGCGCGACGCCAATGCCGCCGACCAGCGCCAGCCAGAACAGCCGCCCGCGAATCGGCGGCTGCCACAGCGCGAGCAAGAGCAGCAGCGCGAGGATTATCAGACCGAAGGTGTAAATCTCCGCGATGACGTGATGAATCCATACCGTGCGCGTGAAGCCAAGCGCCAGCGTCATGAGCGCCGCCAGCCATGCTTTCCCGGTCAGGCGGCAAGCCAGCGCATAGACCAGCGCCAGCGCCAGCAAGCCCCACACCAGTGACACCACCGCGGGCGCGGCGGCGGGGGACATGCCGAGGACGCGCAAAATGGCGACAAGCCCGCTGCTCAAAATTGTGTAGAGCGGGTAGCCCGTCATGTGCAGGGTGCCCCACACGTTCAGAACGACCTGGGTTTCGCCCACGTCGATCATATAGTAGTGGTCGGAGCCGTTCGGGATGGTTTGAAGCGTTGGAAGGTAGAAGATGAGCAGCAGCGCCGCGACCAGCGCAAAGGGAATGACGAGGCGAATCCGCGGGCGGTCTCTCATGCCAGTACGATAGCGCGCCCGGTTCTAAAGCGCCACTCATGAAAGTAGGGTATAAACTCGCCTGATTTGTGAATGAAGGAACAATCATGCTCGACATCGGGGACGTTGTCCCGGATTTTGAACTGCTCAATCAGGACGGGAAGCGAACGCGCCTGAGCGATTATCGCGGTAGGAGGGTGGTTATCTTCACCTTTCCGAAGGCGGGGACGCTGGGCTGCACGATACAGGCGTGCGGGCTGCGCGACCGCTTCGAGAACTTAATCTCGGAGAATACGGTCGTCCTGGGGCTGAGCACCGACAGCCTGGAAGCCTTAGCCACTTGGAAGCAGCGCCA
>CALMDI010000486.1 GCA_937864975.1 uncultured Chloroflexota bacterium
ACGCTTCAGGAAATGCTCACGGTGAAGTCGGATGACGTTCAGGGTCGCGTCAAGACCTACGAAGCCATCATCAAGGGCGAGCAGATTGAGGAGCCGGGCATCCCCACCAGCTTCCGCGTGCTCGTCAAGGAGCTTCAGAGCCTCGGCTTGGCGGTGGAAGCCATCACCGATACAGGCGAAGTCATTCGCTTCGGGAAGGACGAGGAGAAGTCTCGCAAACCGCAGCCGGATACGGGCTTGCTCGGTCTCGGCAGCGAGCGCTAGTCGCGTTCCATAAACCCCTTCAGAAAGACCGCGTCTCCCATCGAGCGCGGTCTTTTTGTTTCGCCTGCGCTACAATCGCGGCACAGTGGTCATGCAAACGCTGCTCAGCCCGCCTCCGATTGAAACGACTTGGGAATAAACGGTACGATGCGCCTCCACACTTTACACGACTGGAACATTTCTCCGGCGGACGCTGTCGCGCTGCAACGTCGATTAGCTCCACAGCTTGTTTACGACCGCCCGATTGATCTGGATGCCGTGCGTCGGGTCGCGGGGGTGGACGTGAGCGTGAAGAACAACGTCTCACAGGCAGCGGTTGTCATCATGACATTTCCTGACCTGCAAATTATCGAATCGCGTGTCGCGGTTCAGCCGACGCCCTTCCCGTATATCCCCGGCTTGCTCTCGTTCCGCGAAGGACCGGTGCTGGTGGATGTGTTTGCGCAGCTTGAACACGAGCCGGACGTTTTCATTTTCGATGGCATGGGGCGCGCGCACCCCCGGCGCATTGGCATCGCGTCTCAAATGGGCTTGTGGCTGCAAAAGCCGACGATTGGCTGCGGCAAAACCAAGCTCAGCGGCATCTACATCGAGCCGCCGCCAGAGCGCGGAGCGTCCGCGCCGCTGATCGACCGGGGCGAACTGGTCGGCGCTATTTTGCGAACGAAAGAAAAGACGAAGCCTGTCTTTATTTCTGTCGGGCACCGCGCCGACCTGGCTACTTCCGTCGAGCTGGTCATGCGCTGCACCACGCGCTATCGCCTGCCGGAACCGATCCGCGCTGCCCACAACGCGGCAGGTGATTTTTAGCGATCAGCGGTCAGCTTTCAGCCGTCAGCTTAAAGACGAAAGATAAAGGGTGTACCGCTGAAACACAGAGAAAACCCCCGCGTCTTTGCGTCCATTGCGGCTCTGCGTTAAGGTCTCCCTCGCGCTTGCACCGCTGAAAGCCGAGAGTGAATGTCTGACGTGACCCCGCCCGACTGCCAGATTTACGTGGATGCCGGCATTTCCGAATCCGAGCTTGCCGGACTCATCGCGCAGTTTCTGCTGCCAGACGTCGGCAGCGCGCCCGGTTATGAAGCGGAGATCATTCCTAACGAGGACTACGATTCCAACCGCCGCAAACAGTTCCCCGGCGGATTCATCTACTTCCGCTACGTGATCGACCTTTACCTGGAAACGCCCGCCTTCAACGAGCGCGCGGCGCTGGTCGCCCGGCTGCTGGAAGGTTTGTGGGCGTACGGATTTCCGGCGGTCGCGGCGTGTGCGTTTGAAGACCACCTGCCCCACGGCGGCGGTTACAAAAGCCGCGACGTACCGTGGGTGTCGTGAGCGATCAGCTTTCAGCTAAGAAGCAGGACAAAACGTATTACAGAGCAACAGAGCAACAGAGGGTTTCTATCAGGATCTCTGTTGCTCTGTTGCTCTGTGTTAAGTTTCTGAATTGCCCGTAAGCTGAAAGCTGTCCGCTGACCGCTAGAGCAGCGTCGGCTCGAAGAACGAGTCGGGCGCGGTGACCTCGGTCGCGTCGATCAACTCCAGCACGTCACCCCAGTTATAGCCACTGTAGCGAACCGACGTTGGCGCCGGGAAGTTGAACAGATCCTGGTAAATATTGTAGTGTGAGAAGATCAGCACCGGCGTGTAGTTCGGTGGGATATAATGGCGGTCGCTCGCCGGGTTGGGAAAATCGCCAATCCAGCGGAAGACAAACTCATCGACCGGCAGCGTATACTCGCCTATCGTGCGCTCCCAGTTCGGCAGGTTGATGCAGCCCGCCGAATAGCGACGAAGCGTCTCGCGCCGGGTCACCGTCTCGCTCCAACGATGCCAGGGCGCGCCGTGCAGCGCAAAGCCGCCCGTGTTCAGCGTGCCGCCGTCGTGGAGAAAATTGGTGTAAGGCACGCCTGGGTAATAGGGCATGTTGCGCGCCAGCAGGCGGCGATTCACGTACAGCCGTCCGCTCGGAGTCGCTTCCATATTCAGCACGACGGGCGTCTTTAGAATCGGCGTGATGCCTTCAAACAGCGTGAGCTGGCGGCGCGGCACGTCGAGTATAATGTACTTGTCCGTCCCTTCCGCCGCGTTCGAGATGTAATTGATACCCGCAAAATGATCCCGCCCGATGACCAGCAGGTCCTCAAGACGCACGTAAATGTTCCGAGGCGGTTTGGCAATCCAGTTCGCGTCGCCGAAGCTCGATTTCCAGTCGGTGCCCATGAAGATATTGTCTTCTTCGTCGTCGCGAATGACTTCCGCCCACTCGTCGTCGACCGGCAGAAATCGCACGAGCGCGCCCTGCATCAGATACATCATGCCGAAAACCGTATTCCGTCGCACCGGGTTGTCTATCTGCTCGGCGTTGACGTCCGGCTCGTAGTAAAGCTTGATCTCGCGGCGACGCACAAAACCGTAATTATAGCCATCCTCGTACACCGGGTGCGATTCGCCGTTGATATAGGTCAGATACGAGGGATGGTACATTTCCTCGAAGCGGCGCATCCCATCGATGACCTTTTCGAGCGCGGGGCGCGTGCTGGATTCGTTCTCGCCCGCCGACATAAACCCGATCAGGAATTCGCCGGTCGGCACCCGGATAATTCCGGCGTCGTTAATGACGCGCCCGATGTTGGGCAGGTCGCCCAGCGGCAGCGTGCCGTCCTTACCGATATAGCCGCTGTTCACCACCTGCTCAATCGGCGACAGATAGCCGTTGGCGGGAATGGAAAGCAGCTCGCGCGCGGCGTTGATCGCCTGCTGAAAGTCGGGGTCGCTCCACTCCGGTCGCTCGCGCGCCCGGCTGATCCACTCATAGCCCCGCGCCAGGTCTTCCGCCGTCGAGATATTGCTGACCCCTTCTTCGCCGCCCCGAATGCGAATATAGCGCGACTGCGTGGGCGCGAACCGCTCGTCGTACATGCCATACGTCGGCGCGCCTTCCCAGTTCCAGCTATAGAGTCCATTTTCCAGCTGCAGCGTGTTCAGGATAAAGTCGTTGAACTTCTCAATCGGATTGCCGTCGCCGGGAACGCGCCCGCCCATTTCATAAATGAGCGACCCCGTCGCGCGGTTATTGCTGAACACCGCAACGCGATAGACGAGGGACATCGAGTCGGTCTGCCACTCGTCGGGCGGCGTATTGAGAAAGTAATACAGGACAAGCCACGACTTGAACGCGCTGGCGACCGGGTAATACTCGTCGGCGTTGATTTGAATCCGAAAATTTTCGGTGCCGTCGTCGGCTAAACGTCGGAAATCGAGCGCCATCTCGCGCCCTTCAAACAGCGCCCGAAGCTCTGCTTCCAGGCTCTGGATAAGCTGCCCTTCGTCGGGAACATCCACGCTTGCCAGCGTCACCCGTCTCTGCTTCGGCGCGACGAGCTTTTCCGCCAGTGTAGGCAGCCCGTTAAGCGTCGGTACCGCGACCAAACCGGTGCCGACGAGTTTCAGAAAATCTCTGCGGTGCAATTTCCCGTTCGCCATAAACCCGCATCCCCCGTCCAGACCGCTGCTGTGTTCGCCTGCCGATTATCAGCAGAATGACCCACTCATCCCTGACGCCGACCACGCGCTCCCCACACGAGTTCCCTACTCGCCGGAAGCCTTTACTCCTATAGTCCCAATTTACCGCCTCGTCGGTTCGCGTTCCCACGCCTCGACCAATGCCGCTAAATCTGCAAACACGACGTCGGGTTGAATGGTGCTGGCTGCCAGCTCATCCAGCGTCGATACGCCGCTGAGCACCAGCGCCGTTCGCAGACCCACCGCTTGCGCGCCAGCCACATCCGTATTCAGCCGGTCGCCAATCATCACCGTGTTGGCAGGTTCCGTGCCAAGACGCCGCAGCGCTGTGTGGAACATTGCCGCGCCAGGTTTGCCCATCACCAGCGGCTCGCGCCCGGTCGCGGCGTGAATCGCCGCCAGCAGGCTGCCCGCGCCCGGTACCAGCCCTTCAGGCGCCGGAAACGTCGTGTCGGCGTTGGTGCCGATGAAGTCGGCTCCCGCGCGGATCAGCAACGCGGCTCGCTTCAATCGGTCATACGTTAGCTCAAAATCGATTCCCACCACGACGACGCTCGCCTCGTCACTCAGCGTAAAGCCCGCCGCCGCGATCAACTGCTTCAAGCCATCCCCGCCGAGCACGTGAATCGGCGTCTCCACCGGATAGTGCTGCTGCAGATAATCCACCGTCGTCGTCCCCGACGAGACAATCTCGCTCGCCTGCACGTCGGGCACGCCCATGCGCGAGAGCCGGGCGACGTAATCGGCAGGCGACTTACTGCTGTTGTTGCTCGCCAGCATAAACGGCAGCCCCCGCGCGCGCAGCAACCGAAAGAATGATTGCACGCCCAGCAGCGGCTGGTCGCCGCGCCACAGCACGCCGTCCATATCGACGACCGCGCCCTTGATGTCGCGCAGGTTCAGCGCGCCGTCAGCCCGCGCGGCGTACATCATGAAGCCCGGATCCTCATGCATCATTACATTATACATTAAATGGGTGTAGGGTGCTTATGGATTGATGAAAAAGCGATGAGATTTCCGCGGACGAGAACGCTGCGCCGGAACGCGGCGAGGGATCCACATCACGATGATCGCTCCATGCTGAACGTCGGCATTATACCCCACTCATGTTACAATCCAATCGCCAAAACGTCCATTCGTCACCCGCACAGGGCAGCCATGCAGCCAAGCACGTTCTCCATCGTCGCCTATGACCCTCAGGAAGACGCCTTTGGCGTCGGCGTCGCCAGCAAATTCCTGGCGGTTGGCGCGGTGGTGCCGTGGTCACGCGCGCGAGTCGGCGCGGTGGCAACACAGGCGTTGGGCAAGATGAGCTTTGGACCCGACGGGCTGGCGCTGATGGAAACGGGGCATAACGCCGCCGAAACGCTGCGAATGCTTCTCGAAGGCGACCCGGCGCGCGAGCATCGTCAGGTCGGGCTGGTGGACATCCATGGCGGCGCGGCGGCGCACACAGGCATGGATTGTCTACCCTTCGCCGGGCACCTGATTGGCGAAGGCTTCACCTGTCAGGGCAACATTCTTGCGGGGGCGCGGGTACTGGAAGCGATGGTCGCGGCATATCAAGCCGCGTCGGGCGAGCTTGCCGACCGTCTCCTCGCAGCGCTTCAGGCAGGCGACGACGCGGGCGGCGACCGGCGCGGAAAGCAGTCGGCGGCGGTTCTGGTCACACGTCCCAACGGCGGCTACGGCGGCGACAACGACCGCTACATGGACTTGCGGGTGGACGACGACCCCGACCCGATTCCGCGGCTGGCGGTGATGATCCGGGCGCATCACGTGTTCTTCGGCACGCCGCGCCGGGAAGATCAAATGCCGATCACGCCGGACATCGCGCGCGAGCTGCAAGCCATGATGCGGGCGCAGGGCTATTTCCGCGGCGAGGTCAGCGGAATCTGGGACGCGGCGTCCATGCAGGCGTTCTGGACGCTGGTCGGCAGCGAGAATCTCGAAGAGCGCTGGCACATCGACCAGCATCCCGACCAGGTTGACCGCCAGGCGCTCGACTATCTGCGGCAGCGTTTTCCCCGTTAAGCCGCCGCACGCCGATGCGCCGACCCGCCCTCCCCCGCGTGTGAATCGCCGCCTGATAATCCCCCTGTTTCTGTTGTTGGTGAGCGCCGCCTTCCGCTTCCACCCCCTCGCCGCCGATCTTCGTTTTCAGCCCGACGAAGCTCTGTTCAGCACGTTCGCGCGTCACGCCGCGCTGAACGGCGCATGGCTGCTGCCCGGCGCGCTCGACAAGCCCCCGCTTTCCATCTATGCCAGTGCCCTGTCGATGACGCTGTTTATCGACGCCGAGCGCCTGCCCGGACTGCTCGACCTTAGCCCGCGCCTGGGCGAATTCGCGGCACGCCTGCCCAACGCCCTCGCCAGCCTCATCGTCGTGGCGCTCACTTATGCGCTGGCGCGACGCCTGTACCGAAAGGAGCACACCGCCCGGCTGGCAATGCTGCTGGCTGCGCTTTCGCCGTATGCGGTCGGCGCCAGCGCCACAGCGTATACGGACGGCTTGATGCTGCTGGGCATGGTCGCCGCGCTGTGGGCGGTATCAACACGGCGACTTAGCGCGGCAGGCATTTGCCTCGCCTTCGGATTCGCGGCGAAGCAGCAAGCGCTGTTCTACCTGCCGCTGCTCGTGGGGTTGGCGTGGGCGCTGACCGACGACGTTTCGTTGTGGCGTCTGGCGCTGCGCCTTCTCGTGCCCACTCTTGTCATGGCGGGCATACTGATGGTGTGGGACGCCGCGCGCGGTCAGGCAACCGGGTTCTGGGCGCTTGCTTCGGCGTACAATGACCCGTGGCGGCTGGTGCGTTCGAGCGAGGTCATACCACGTTTACAGGCGTGGCTTGAGGACGGCGGCTTTTTACTCGGCGCGCCTGTCATAACTGCCGCGCTCGCCGCGATCAGCCTCGGCGCCATCGCGCACCGCAGGTACCGGCAGCCGCGCCGTCGCGCCGTGTTGATCGACCTTATCCTTCTCAGCTTCACGCTCGGCTACGGGCTGCTTCACTGGCTGGTCGCGTTCAACACCTATCCGCGCTATTTACTGCCGCTTGTCCCGGTGCTGGCGCTGCTCGCGGGGCGTGGCGTCGAATGGGCGACGAAGCGGTTCGGGCGATATTCACCCGCTGCCAATACCGTTGTCCTCTGGCTGCTCGGTCTGCTGATGCTTTTTCCGGCGTGGGATGCCGCAAACGGGAGACTGAAGTTAATCGGCGACTACGCGAATTACGAAGGCGTGGACGCGCTCGCGGCGTACCTGAACCGGCGAGCGCCGGGCGCGATTATTTACGATCACTGGCTCGGCTGGGAACTGGACTACTATCTCGGTCAGTGGACGGACAAGCGGCGCGTCTACTATCCAACGCCCAGAGCGCTGGCGGACGACGCCCTGCGCCAGCCCGACCCTGCGCCGCGTTACTTTGTCGCGCCCGCCCACCAAGCGCTGACGCGCTGGCTCGACGCGCTGGCAACGGCGGGTTTCCGCGTCACAGAAAATTATCGAAGCGACAATTTTGTCGTGGTTGAACTCGCGCCACCCTGGGCAGCAAGGGATGGTTTGCCCTAAGACGTATCAGGCGACTGACCGCCGCTAATCTTTAAAGCGGCGTCCGTTTCGCAGCATGTCCTGCACAATCGTGACCAGATTGTTGGCGATATACGGTTTCGTCAGGTAACGATCCGCGCCCGAGTCGAGCGCCTCGCGGATTTGGTCGGTCTCGATCAGCGCCGACAAAATCAGGATCGGCAAATCCTTGAACACTTCGCGCGAGCGCACCTGCTTTAAAAATTCCATGCCGCTGACTTCCGGCATCATCAAGTCCAGAATCATGAGGTCGGGCAGCGGCTGCGCGCGCAAGACCTGCGCGGCTCCGGCGGCGTTATCGACCACAATCGGATCCGCGCCGATCCGCATTAACAGGACGCGCACAAGCTGCTGAATTTCCACGTCGTCATCGACCACAAGAATCCGCTTCTTGTCGGTCACGGAGAGGTTGCCGTTGCTCTTCTGCATAGTCGGTGTGGACATCAAATCGTTTCCAGTCTGGACACTCTTCTATTGTACTCGCGAACAAAACGTGATGTTCCATTGAGAAACAAAATTCCCGCAATGAATTTTCTATGTTCGTCGCCCGGATCGCTTTTGCCAGATGCGGCGCTTGGGTGTATGCTGATTCGGGATGCACCGCGGGACGCCGTGTTGCTTGAGGAGAGTGGACTGCATGGCACAACGAGCGCGTATTTTACTTCTGGCGTTAGCGCTGGCACTGCCCGCCTGTTTTCGACCTGCCGGGGAAGCCATCGAGCCGACGCAGAACACCGGTCGGTCGCCCGGCGTGCCGACAGAGACGACAGGTTCTCTGCCGCCGGCTGCCGAAGGTACCGACGACCTCGCCGCCGACGAAGCGCAGGGTGCAGACCCTTCGCCAACCTTTAATTTGAGCAGCGTGGACGAAGATGACCTGGCAACCTTCCCGCCAATCACCGTCGTCCAGCCAACCCGCCTGCCGATTGCGACGGGAACCGATCCGGCGGAAGCCGAGGACGCAGGCAGCACACCGGCGTTCATCACCCCCGGTGTGCCGCTCGGACTGATTGACGAGCCGACCGCGACCCCGCCGGGCGGCGCGTTTACGGCGACGCCATCAGGACTGATCACGCCCACCGGAATGCTCGCCCAGGGTGAAGATGCCTGCACGTACATCGTTCAACCCAACGACAGTCTGTACGCGATCTCAACTCGTTATGGCTTAACGGTGGACGACATGCGCGCGGCAAACCCTGACCTGGTCGGCGACCCACCGATTTTACAACCGGGACAGGCGCTGAACGTGCCGGGGTGTGGCGAGAATGCGTCTTCGGACGCGCAGGTGGCGGCAACCGCCCTACCGGTCAATACGGTCGAAGGCGGTCAGGTCTATATTGTCGAAGCGGGCGACACGGTCATGCGGATCGCGCAGCGCTTTGGCGTGACTATCGAAGACATCGCGGCGGCGAATAACCTGCAAAACCCGAACCGGCTGGATATCGGTCAGCAGTTGATCATTCCGCCCCCGTCGGGCTGATCGCAGCAGGTTCAGACACTCACAAGCCCTGCCGCGCCCGCGACAGGGCTTTTAAAATGCTCTATGGCAAGGGTGCCTTGGAGTGCGCCCGAATGCGGGCGGACATGCGCGGGG
>CALMDI010000487.1 GCA_937864975.1 uncultured Chloroflexota bacterium
TGGAGCTGCACGAGTACTGCATGCAGCCCCGCAACCAGCTGCAGGAGCATTGCCTCTATCACGCCAACCACGACCACAGCGACATGATGAAGACGCCCTACACGCTCGACCTCGTTCTCGAGCTCAACGGCGAGTGGCACGACAAGCAGAAGATCGCCGGCATTTCCGATCCCAATTCGGGCGGCACCACGGTCTATCTGTCACCCGGCGTGCGCGTGGACGTGGCGGTGCTGGTGGCGGTCGCCTCGTCAGTCGCTTCAGCTACGGTATCGGTCGGCGTCGGCTCCTCGGTTTCGGGGGCAAGCGCCGTCTCGGTGACGTCGGCGGTGGGTTCCTCGGTCAACGCCAGATCGGTGACTTCCAGCGTTGGCTCGTCGGTCGAAACAACTGCCGTCACTTCGGGCGTCGGTTCTTCCGTCGCGCCCAGCACATCGGTGACCTCCGCCGTCGGCTCCTCGGTTTCGAGAATGCCCGGAGTCATCTCCGCCGTAGGTTCATCGGTCGCCTGCCCGCCGAGCGCGTCGGTGGCTTCGGGCGTCGCTTCCTCATCCGGCTCGTCGGTTTCGATTTCGGTGGCTTCGGCGGTCGTGGTTGCGGTCGGCGTCACTGTGAGCGTGGGCAGCAATGCCGCCGTCTCGGTCGCCGCCTGCGCGATGCCCTGCTGGACGGCGCGCGTGGGAGAAATGACGGTTACCGTCGGCGCACCCACGACGACCTCGCCCGCCAGCGTCGGGTTTTCGGTGCCCGTGCCTGCTATCGGTGTATCGAGGGCGGTGCGCGTGCCGGACACCTGGGTCTGATTGTCGCCCGTGAGTGACAGGATGATGCCGAACATCAACGCGAAGGCAAGAACGCCGAGCGCCGCGATGGCTACAGTGACTTCGTTACCGACGTCTCGCCGCATTGTTACCCTTGTGGCTCCGCCACTGGCTCTAGCGGCAGCGCGAAGTTAAATGCACTTCCGACGTGTTCCTCGGTTTCCAGCCAGATGATCCCGCCGTGGGCTTCGACCAGCGCCTTGGCGATAGAGAGACCGACGTCGGTATCACCCAAACCCTGAATGAGCGGGTTTTCGGCTTTGTACTTGCGGCTAAAGACGCGCATCACGTCGTCCGGCGCGATGCCACCGCCGCTGTCTTCAATCGACACGAACAGGCTGTCCTGCACGTAGCGGTCGCTGCCATTGCTGCCGTAATTGACGTCCTCGCGCCGCGCCGTAATGTAAATCTCGCCGCCTGCCGGGGACGCCAGATAAGCGTTGGTGAGCAACTGACCGACAATCTGCATCATCGCGTCGGGATCGGCTCTCAGGGGCGGCACATCCTCGTCGAGATTGAGGTGGATGGTCAGCCCTTTTTCGCGAAGCTGCGAGCCTGCTTCGGTGATCGCGTCCTCGATGACGGAGACCACGTCGACCGGCTGGTGGATCAGGTCGATCTGCCCGCTGTCGAGCACGATCACGCGCACGAGGTCTTCGAGCATACTGGCAAGGCGCGTGACGTTGGTGTTGACGCGCTGCAAGAATTTGCGCTGCATTTCGCCCAGGATACCCGCCGACTCGCCCAGAAGGAGATCGACGTAGCCGATGATCGAGGTCATCGGCGTGCGAAGCTCCTGCACCATGCCGACGATGACTTCGGGATTGTCCAGCTTCTGCACCAGATCGGCGTTCGCCACGGCGCGCACCTGAAGCAATTCGAGCTTCTGCTCGACCTGTGCCAGCCTGGTTCGCGTCGCGTTCAACTCGCGATCCAGCGCGTCCCGCTGCGCGGAGATATCTTCGACCAGCTTCGTCAGCGAACCGACGCCTTCCGTCCCTAGCTGCTGCAAGCGGTCGCGGTCGCCATCGGAACGTGCCAGCAACTGGTCGCGCTCGGTGCTGAGCGCCTGCCGCTCGGCAACCAATTGATCGCGCTGCTTAATCAGGTCGCTGCGCTGATCGGCAAGCTGCTGAATCTGCACGCGAAGCTGCTTCTGCTCCTCGTGGGCTTCCGCCAATTCCTGCTCAAACGCCGAGACTTCAGCGGTCAGGCGCGCGCGTTGTTCCTTGAGCGCATCCTGTTTGGAGGCAAACTCGTCGCGCTCGGAGCGCAGCTTGTCGCGCTGCTTCATAATCGCCTCGCGGTCGGCGGCGATATTCTGAAGCTCGATGCGGAGCGTATGCAATTGCTTGTCGCGGGCGTCTTCGGTGGTAATTTTGTCTTCGAGCCGTGTGCGCTCGTTCAGGAGCGCATCGCGCTCGCGCTGCAAAACTTCGTTTCGCGCCTCCAACTGCGCCCGCTGCTCGTATAACTGTCCAAGCAGCGTAGCCACGCCCGCCATGCCCTCTTCGATGCCAAGGACTTTCAACTGCTCTTCGAGGTCGATCAGCTTGGCGCTCAACTGATTGCGCTCGACTTCGAGACGCGCCTTTTCCTGACTCATGCGCGCCAGCATTTCCTGAACAAGCTGCGCCGTCGGACTTTCGCGCGAGGCGCGCATTTCGGCAAGCTGCCCTTCGAGGCTGGTCTTTTGCTGCGACAGTTCTTCGCGCTCGCGGTTGAGCAGGTCGATAATCGCCTTGACGCCGCCTTCGGTATCGCCCGCCGTCGCGCCGGCGAGCGCGGCTTCCGCTTCACGCAGGCGCGAAGCGAGGCGGTCGCGCTCGTCAATCAGGCGCTGCTGTTCTTCGTTGAGCGCGACAATCCGCTCGGAAATCGCGCCGCCTTCGTCGGAGTCTTCCAGCACGGTCGCCACACGGCTGCGCTCGTCGTCCAGTTCGAGCTTGAGCGTCAGGACGTGGCGGTTCAACTCGGCAATCTGCGCGCGGGCGGCTTCAAGCTGCGCCTGCATCTCGTCCCACGCGCCGAGGACTTCGTCGCCCACGTCTTCAAATGCCGCGCCCTGCACCATCGCCTTGATGATCTGCTCTTCGGCATTCGCGCGGGCGCTTTCCGACGCGCTGGTAAGCGTGAGGAGATTGACGGCGATGACGGCGATGCCCTTGAGCAATTCCTGAGACGATTCGCTCAGTTCTTTGCCCGCGTAGGGCAGCCCGATCATCAGAATACCGTGAAGCTGCTTGCCGCTGGTGAGGGGCTGGAAATAGGTCGGTCCAATCTGATCCATGTCGAGCCGCGTATACAGGTCGCGCAGCTCGTCGTAGTTACGGTCAGGGAAGAGCGGGCGCTGCAAGCGGCGCTCAATCGCGTTTACCAGCGTCGGCTGGCTGTCCAGGTTAATCGGCATTCCGGGCAGCGAGCGCTGCAAGACGCGGTCATGCGCCGCGCGGACGTCAACGTAATTCGCGTCCTGCGTGAGCAGCAGCGCGCCAATATCCGCCTGAAGGACGCGCAGGGTCGCGGTGACGATGCGTTCGGGAATCTGCGACGGCGTCGCGCCTTCGAGCATCAAGCCGAGCGCGCGAATGAGCAGCACCGATTCGCGCTCGGTGGTTGGCAGCGCCGCTTCCACGTCGGGCACGTTGCCGAACTCGTCGGGGGACGCCACGAAGGGGGACGGCACGCGCGCGACTTCGACCACTGGGCCGAATCGGGCGCGCATGGCTGGTCCCATGCCGACGTGCTCCCCTATTTCCG
>CALMDI010000488.1 GCA_937864975.1 uncultured Chloroflexota bacterium
AATTCATTCGCCCTGTGTTCAGGGGGAATCGACCCGCTGATACTCTAAGGGTGGGCGCACGTGTCCGTCCGCCCGTTGGGGTTCAAATTCGGGCGCACAGCCGTGCGCCCCCGCGCCGCCACGCCTTCATGCCAGCGGCGCCAATTGGTGGTACGATCTCAGTCAATAAACCCAAAAGACAATGCTCCTCACTCCTGTTGAACGGACAAAAAATGATGTTGTGGCAATCGGATGATGCGTTGTTCGCGCTGGCTCGCGCCGAGCTTTTTACCGCGGTTGTCGGCGACGTGATGGATAAACTCGGCTTGATGCGCCAGTTTTTGCCGCCGCAGATCAAGCCGCTGCACCCGGCTATGGTGGTGATCGGGCGCGCGATGCCTGTCCTCGAAGCGGACGTGTTCGCGGAGCGTGCCGAAGGCAGCGCTAACCCGCTGATGGCACAGCCGTTCGGCTTGATGCTGCGCGCGCTGGACGACCTCAAATTGGGGGAAGTCTACATTTGCGCTGGCGGGTCGAAGACGTACGCGCTGTGGGGAGAGCTGATGAGTACGCGCGCCCTCAAGCTTGGCGCGGCGGGGGCAGTTCTCGACGGCTACTCGCGGGACACCCACGGCATCCTGCGCCTCGGCTTTCCGACGTTCTCTCATGGTACCTACGCGCAGGATCAGGGACCGCGCGGCAAAGTGATCGATTTTCGCGTGCCGATTCAAGTCGGAGGCGTGAACGTTCGCCCCGGCGACATCGTCTTCGGCGATCTGGACGGCGTATGCGTCATCCCCTCCGAAGCCGAGGAAGAGGTTTTCACGCGAGCGCTCGACAAAGCGCGCGGCGAGAAGCTTGTCCAGAAGGCGATTGAAGACGGCATGAGCGCGAGCGACGCCTTCGCCCATTTCGGGATCATGTAGAAGCTCAAAATGACCGGTCATCCTGACGGCACGTTCTAATCGGGTCGCCTCACCGTGTTCCATTGCCCGATCAGGAGAATGTCATCATAAACGATTGAGACATTCGATCAGGCGTACTCGGAAGGCAAAGGGCTGACCGTTGAGCAAATGGTGGGGCTGGCACGTCCGGCAGCGATCATCGCCATTTCGTGAACCAAACCGGCGATCACCTTTCATGCCACGTTAACTTTGCATATGTTATACTCCGCCCTCAGGTTCGTGATTAGACGAATGAAGGAGAAAACGATGCGTAAGTCTGTCCTGTTGTTAAGTCTGACGCTCATTCTGGCGCTGGCAACCGGCGTCACGCTGGCACAAGACGACCTGTCGGGCGTCGATCCGACCGGAGAGACGATTACCTACTGGCATCAGTTCACCGAAGCGCAAGCCGAAACCATGTTGGCGCTGGTC
>CALMDI010000489.1 GCA_937864975.1 uncultured Chloroflexota bacterium
CGCTGCAGCTGCTTGATGACCGCCATGACGAAGCGCGGCGCTTCGATGGGGAACGGCGTCGAGGCGAATTGCAAGGTCTCGCGCTTCGCCGCTTCCGCCTGCGCCGCGTCAATCATGCCGTTCTGCGCCATCAGGTCGAGGACGGCTGCCTGACGCTCAGTGGCAATGTCGAGATTGGTCAGCGGGTCGTATGCCGCGGGCGATTGCAGCAGCCCCGCCAGCAGCGCGCATTCCGCCAGCGAGAGTTCGGGCGCAGATTTGCCGAAGTAGGCGCGCGCGGCGGCGTCGATACCGTAGGCGAGATTGCCAAAATAGGACTGGTTCAGGTAGAGCGCCAGCACGTCGTCCTTGCTGTAGGCGCTCTGAAGCTGGATCGCCAGCACCGCCTCGCGCAGCTTTCGGCGCAGGGTGCGCTCGGCGCGCTGCTGGGGGTCGAGCAGAAGATTGCGCGCGACCTGCTGCGTGATGGTCGAGCCGCCGACGAGCACGTTGCCGCCGCGCAGGTTGATCCAGACGGCGCGGGCAATGCCGACCACATCCACGCCGGGATGGCTGTAGAAGTTCGCGTCCTCGGTGGCGATGACGGCGTTGACGCAGTGGCGCGGCACATCGTCCAGCGGGATGGCGGAGTTGCGCCCGCCGGTGTCGCCATCAGCAAGGATTTCGTAGAGCAGGCGTCCCTGGCGGTCGTAGATGCGCGTGGACGGCAGGGCAAGCCCCGCGTGCAGGCGGTCAATCGGCGGGAGGTCGGCAAACAGCCAGGCGTAAACGCCGCCTGCCGCCAGCAGGCACAGGAGCGCCAGCGCGAGCAGGATTTTGCTGCGACGGCGCAGACGGCGAAACCGCGAGAAGATGCTCATAACGAACCATTGTAATGAGCGCGCGCCGCCTTAGCCAGACGGACAGCGCTCGGCTCGCCTACGACCGTCCGGCGCGATCAGAGCGCGCGGAGGCTGTCGATGACGGCGTAGAAGTAGGCGGGCGTCCCGTAGCCATCGATCTGCACGGTGCGCCCGTCGATGACGGTCAGCAGGAGGATGCCGCCCTCATCCGTCTTTAGCTCGACAGCTTCGAGACCACTCGGCAGTTGAATCGGCACTTCGGAGAGGATCGTGATGCCGCCGTCGGCAATCACCTGCTTGTAGCGCTCGACGACCGCATCCAGCGAGTCGTTCGCGGCGTCCGCCCCGGCGAGAAAGCTCATGACGACAAAATCGCCCTGCGCGGCGTCGTAGCGGCTGCCTTCCGCGGTCGGGATTTCGGCGGGGTTCATCGACCAGATTTCGACAAACGTCGGGTCTTCCACCACAAGGTGCCAGTCGCCGGGATAATCGAAAGCGTAGCCCATGTCAGGGTTGCTGTACGTGAGCCGCGCGTCGCCGGAGGGTACGACCAGCGTTGGCTCGCCGGACGCGCGTTCTTCTGCCTCGCTGCTGGAAACGAGGTTGCACGCGCTCAACAGCGCAAACAGCGACAGCATCCAGACCCATCTGAGCATCACACACCCCATAGCGTTAAGAACAGGATTACAGCCAAAACTATTGTAATGCGCTCTGTCATCTTTGAACAGGGTGCGGAAGTCCTACGCCCCGCGTGGAATATGCTATAGTCGGGCGCGTACCGGGCGGACATTGGAGATGTGACAGGCATGGCACACGCAGGCGCGGGCAGCGATTTACTCGCCATCGACATCGGCAACACGAACATCCACATGGGCTTATGGCGCGGCAGCGTCTGGCATCGTTCGTGGCGCGCGCGGACGGTGACAGACAAAATGCCCGACGAGTATGCGGTTCTGCTCAACAGCTTCCTGAGCAGCGCCGACCTGACCGAGGATGTGATCGGCGGCGTGGTCATCGGCTCGGTCGTGCCGCGGCTGACGACGGCGTTTGTCGAACTGTCGCAGCGCTATCTCGGCGTCGAGCCGCTGGTGGTCACGAGCAGGACGAACACGGGCGTTCGCATCGCCATCGACCAGCCTGAGCAGGCGGGCGCGGATCGTATTGTGAACTCGGCGGCGGTGATGGCGCTGTATGGCGGACCCGCTATCGTGATCGACTTCGGCACGGCGACGACGTTCGACGTGGTTTCCGCCGACGGCGCGTACCAGGGCGGCGCGATTGCGCCGGGAATCAACCTCGCGCATGACGCGCTGGTGAGCCGCGCGGCACGGCTGCACAAGATCGACCTGGAGCCGCCGCCGAGTCCGATTGGCAAAAATACGATTCACGCCATGCAGTCGGGGATTTTTCTGGGCTACGTGGCGCTGGTAGAAGGGCTGATCGCGCGGCTGAAGGCGGCGATGGGCGACGAAAACATTCGCGTCATCGCCACGGGCGGCTTAGCGCCGCTGTTCCAGCAGCACACGACAGTCATCGACACGCTCGCGCCGGAACTGACGCTGGAAGGGCTGCGGGTCATCTGGGAATTGAATTATGGCAGGCGGCAAAAGGGATAGATCGGAGCGATACCGTTAGGCTTCGTTGAGAATTGCTTCAAGCTGTCGAATAAGCTCAACGGATCTTTGCGACGCAACCTGCCAAATAACATCGAAATCGAGATGAACATAGTCATGCACGATAATATTCCGCATACCAGTGATATCTTTCCAGTTAATCTGCGGGTACTGGCTTCGAGTTTCCGCAGATACGTTCGTAGCTGCTTCCCCGATAATCTCAATGGCACGAGCGAGTGCATATGCCAGCATATCGTTGTCATCAAGATCGTCACGAGTGCGCCCTTTGGCGAATTTATTCGCCCGACGTGCTTCGTCAAGCATATCTCGTAACCGTGTCTCATCACGCTCGTTCATAAATTACCTGTGCCTGTTCTGACACGCGATCTCGAAAATGACGGCTCAAGCCACCATAGGTGGCAAAATCCACATTGCGCCCCAGAATCCCTTCAAGCTCCTCCGCCATCGAGACAATTTCCCAGCCCGGAATGTGGTCGGGGTCGAATTCCACGAGGACGTCGATATCGCTTTCCGGCGTGAAGTCGTCCCGCAGGACGGAGCCGAAAAGCGATAACCGGACGATGTGATGGCGCTCACAGAAGGCGGCGATTGCTTCGATAGGAATGGCGATATTCCGCAGCATGACCAAACTCCTCCATCGCTCCCCTATAGTATAGCGCCAGTTTTCGAGCATTTTGCCCTGCGTGAGAAGGACGCTATAGTTTCTGATAGCTCACATCGTGTTAGCGAGGGAAACGCATGAAACGGATTCTGGCTCTCCTGTTACTGGCGTCGGTCACGGCAACCCTGCTGCCTATGGCGGTCGCGGCGCAGGGCGATTGCAGCGCGCTCGCGGGCGATCTCGCCTTTGTTTCCGACCGCGACGCCAATCAGGAACTTTATCTGATCGCCGCGGACGGGACGAACGTTCGACGGCTCACCACCCACGACGCCAACGACCGCGCGCCAAGCTGGTCGCCCGACGGCACGCGCCTCGCGTTTCAATCCAACCGAAACGGGCGCTCGGACATCTTTGTACTCGATCTGACCACAGGCAGCGTGCAGCCGCTGACGACCGGACCCGACGACTCGATCACCCCGGCATGGTCGCCGGACGGGGCGCAGATTGCGTTCGCGTCGAATCGCGGCGGCGTCTATAACGTTCACCTCATGGATACAAATGGAACTATCCTTCAGCAGGTCACGCAGGACGGCGGCGCAAACCCGGCATGGACACCCGATGGGACGCAGATCACCTACACGACGCCAAGCCAGCTCAGTCCGCAGCTTTATATCGTCAATGCCGACGGCAGCAACCTGCGCGCGCTGAGCGACGTTTTGCCGGAAGGCAATGCGTCCTCGGTCTCCTTCGCGCCGGATGGCTCACAGATGGCGTTCACGCTGCTGACGTTCACGCGCGTCGGGCGCGAGTGGAACAACCTGTATACCGCCAACGCGGACGGCAGTAGCGCCATTCAGCGCACCGTGAGCAATCAGGATACGCAGCCCTCGTGGTCGCCGGATGGCACGACGATTGCGTTTGTCTCGAACCGCGACCGCAACCCGGAGTTGTATACGATGCCCCCGGACGGGTCAAGCGTGCAGCGGGTGACGGATGACGATGCCGCGGACACCAATCCTGTCTGGAGACCGTGCAGCGCGCCGGGCATTTTGAGCGCCGACACGTCCGTCGCCGCCGACCCCCTGTGCAGCGTCAGCGGGGCGGGCAACCCGAACCTGCGCGGCGGACCGGGGACGGAATTCCCGTTGAAGGGGACGTTTGGCACCGGGACGAGCGCTTACGTCTACGGTCAGGCGCAGGGCAGCGACGGCTTCATCTGGTGGCAGCTGGCAGACGATACGTGGGTGCGGTCGGACGTGGCGACCACGGCTGGGAGCTGCGAGCTGGTGCCGGTCATCGCGCCGCCCGCTGCGTAAGGGTGGAAAACAAAAACGCCCTGTCGAAACGGGGCGTTTTTCATAGCTCCACAGCCTGGATTCGAACCAGGAACCTATCGGTTAACAGCCGATTGCTCTGCCGTTGAGCTACTGTGGAACGGACACGTGCATGTTAGCAAAGACACCCTGCCGTGTCAAGATACTTTTGTGCCGCTTGGAACAAAAGTAAGCCAGGTAACGACTTTACAAATCAGGATGGATTCGATGGCGGCTCCCGTCACCGTTCGCAAAGTGGACAGCGCGGCAGACTTCAAAGCGTTCTTCGAGTTTCCCTGGTCGGTGTATCGTGACGATCCGAACTGGGTGCCGCAACTGCTGTCGATGCGGCGCGAGTTGTTCGACAAAACCAAAAATCCGGCGTGGCAGTACATGGAAGGCGATTACTTCGCCGCCTGGCGCGGCGAGCAAATCGTCGGCACCGTGACCGCGTTCGTCAATCACCGGCACAACGAATTCCACGACGAACATATCGGCTGGTTCGGCTCGTTCGAGGTTTACGACGATCAGGAAGCGGCGAGCGCGCTGCTCGACACGGCGGCGCAGTGGGTTTCGGCGCGCGGCTATGACGCCATTCGCGGACCGGCGACGTTCACGCCGCACGAAGAGGTCGGGCTGCTGGTGGATGGCTTCACGCGCCCGGTGCTGCTGATGCCGTACAACCCGCCTTACTATCAACGGCTGGTCGAAACGGCGGGCTTTCACAAGGCGATGGACGTGTTCAGCTTTTCGTTGAACCGCGAGAAAACGCTGGCAACCGGCTTGTTCGAGCGGCTGGAACGGCTGACGAAGGGCATCATGAAACGCAGCAATATCACCGTACGCTCGGTTGACCGCAAGAACCTCAACGCGGATTTTGAGCTGTTCAAAGAGCTTTACAACGCGGCGTGGGAGAAAAACTGGGGTTTCGTGCCGATGACGGAGGCCGAACTGGACGCGCTGGTGAAAAGCCTCGGACAGTTCTTCGATCCCAAGCTCGCCTTCTTCGCATATGTCGACGGCGACCCGGCGGGGTTTCTGCTCAACATCCCCGACTTCAACCAGGTGCTGCACAAGGTCTATCCAAGACCGGGCGTGCCGGAAGTCTGGTCGCTGCTGAAGGCGCTGTACTACTGGAAGCTCAACCCGGTCATCGACTGGATGCGCGCGCCCCTGTTCGGCGTGAAGGAGCAGTACCGCCGCAAGGGGGTCGATGCCGCGCTGTTGTATTATGGTCTCCAAACCGTCCTGAAAGAACGCTATCAGTCCTGCGATCAGGGATGGATTTTAGAGACGAACCAGCCCATGATCGGCGTCGTGCGGAGTATTGGCGGGGAGGTTTACAAAACCCACCGCTTTTACGAAAAGGAATTCACGAAAACGCTGTCATAGCTTACGTTTTCCCGCGCGATTTTTCGAGTACAACAGTATTGAGAGTGAATAGCAGCGGCTGGTCGGGCGGCGGTGTCCATTCGCAAGCCCGACCCACGGACAGGGCGAGCAACAACCGTATGGCAAAAATTCTGATTGTGGACGACGAGCGGCTGATTCTGGAGATGCTGAGCGCGTTCGTGCGGATTATGGGGCACGAGCCGGTTGACGCGATTTCCAGCCGACAGGCGCGCGAGCGGCTGGCGCAGATACAGCCCGACGTGATGCTGCTGGACATTATGCTGCCGGACACCAACGGAATTGACCTGTGCCGCGAGCTGCGCCAGGAAGCGGCAACCGCCGAACTGCCGATCATCATTATTTCCGCGCACGCGCCGCCGAAAATCCGCGAGGCGGAGGAAGCAGGCGCGACCGCCTATCTCTCCAAGCCGGTCAATCTTCAATCGCTGCGCGCGGCGCTCTCGAACATCGGCATCCCCGAAGCGCCCCGAAGATAGCAGGAGAAGTACTGAGGCTTGAGGGTTGAGTGCTGAGTAAAAACAAATGCGGGGTGATCCGATATTCGTGACCACCCCGCACTTTTTATTTGACTCATCCCTCGGTACTCAGCACCCAGTACTCAGCACTCGCTCGTTATTCGTTGAATTGCTCCATCACGTCGCGCGCGGCGGCTTCGGCGGTACGCTGCCCGGTGAGCACGGCGACGAAGGCATTCTGAATCGCGCGGGCTGCTGCGCCGCTTTCGCTTTCCGTGAGCGGCAAGACCGCGCTTGCCAGCAAGTCTGACGCGAACGCCGCATAGGCGGGATCGGTCTGCTGGCGCAGCGCCGTTCGCTGCGAGGGGAGCATATGCACCACGCGCGCGTAGTCTGCCTGCCGTCCGGCGTCGAGCATCCAGGTCAGGAAACGAAGCGCGCGCGCCTGCCGCTCGGCATCCGAGGTTGTCAGCACCCACATCCAGCCATTGGCAATTGTGCGCGGCAGTCCGTCAATCGTCGGAACGGGCGCCACTCCCAGCCTGACGCCTTGATCCGCCAGCGCTAAATAGAGCGACGAGTTCACCACCGCCGCGCCGCGCGAGCCATCCAATAGCAGATCGGTGTAATCGCTTACCTGAACATATTCGAGCACGATGGGATCGACAATGCCCTGCTCTGCCGCGCGCTCGTAGAAATTCAGCGTGCTTTCCAGCGCGTCGGCGTCCATCACCAGGCTGCCGGTCTCCGACAGCGCGCCGCCCGCGCTCAGGTATTGCAGCAGGAGCACGTCGTTGATTCCGGTGGTGCGCCCCGCCGCGAAAATGAACGGGATGTCTTCCGCAAGCAGTCGGTCGAGCCGCCAGCGATCCACTTCCGGCGTTTCAGGCAGCGTCGCCACGTGCTCGATTTCGAGCGTGTACGGCAAGCCGTAAAGCTGACCGTCGACGGTGCCAAGCGCCAGCCCGATCTCCTGAATATCTTCCAGGAGCGCAGGCGACAACCGGGCGTCTAATGGCTGCACCAGCCCCGCCTCGACGGCGATCAGCAGGTCGTCGCGCTGAAGCAGCGTCAAATCCGGCAGCGCGCCGGGCGCGACCGCGCTTCCCGTTCGCAGCGTGGACATGATGCCGCCCACGTCTTCCACACGCTTCAAACGAAACTCGACGGCAACGTCGTCATTTTCGCGCTGGAAGGCGCTCAGCTGCTCCGACAGCAGTTCGGCTGCCGTCTCATTGTCCAGCGGCGCGAGCGCTTCGGGCCACCAGACGACAACGTCGAGCGGTCCCGCGGGCGTTGGCGAGACGGTTGGCGTCACGGCAGGCACAGCCTGAGTCGCGGTCGCGAGTGACGGCGTCGGCGTGGTTTCCGTGGCAAGCTGCGCGGCGCTTATATCAGTTTCCGCGCCGGCGCACGCCGCCAGCGCCAGAAGCACGAGCGCAACAAGCGCAAACGGACGACGATTCATCAAGGCAGGTCTCATTCCGGTGGACAGCAGCGCCATTATACCTGATGTCCACGGGGTCAATGAAAGCTCAGCGAGGGCGAGGTGCGGCTCGCCTGCGCCGCTTTCCGCCAAAACAAAAAGCGGATCCGAAGATCCGCCCTGTTGTTAGACTAGCCGTTAGAAGGCTCAGACGACGCGCACCGGCGTGCCGACTTCCGCCCAGTTGAAGAACCATTCGGCTTCCGCCACCGGGAGATTGACGCAGCCGTGGCTCATCGGTCGCCCGAAGCTGTTGTGCCAGTAGGTACCATGAACAGCGTAACCGCTGTAGAAATACATGACGTAGGGCACCTGCGGAAGAAAGTAGTCGGGACCGCTCATGTCGTCGGCGACGTATTTCACGTAGACGGCGTAATCGCCCAGGACGGTTGGCGTTTGGGCGCGCCCTGTCGAAACCAGATGCGTTCGCACCAACTGCCCGTTCTCGAAGGCATAAATCCGCTGATCGCTGGTAGAAACCACAATTGCCTTGCCGCGGTTCGTGGGGGCGGCAGGCGCCTGCGCCGGGACATACGGACCCGCCGCCGGGATTGTCAGCTCCTGACCGACGTACAGAAGGTCGGGGTTGGTAATGGCGTTCATCTGGACGATGTCGTCCATGCTGACGCCGTATTCACGGGCGATCAACGCCAGCTCCTGCCCGCTCTCGACCACGTGAGTCGTCGTCGCGCCGGTGTACTCGACCACTGGCTCGGACGCGGGCGGCGCGACCTCGATCATGTTCAACTCAAGCACGCCATCGGCAAGCTCGCCCGCCAAATCCTGACGCAGCCGGTCGAGGATGACGGGGATTTCCATGGCGCGACCGATTTGCGGGGTGTCGCCCGGCACGGCGGCAATGTTGACCTGATCGCTGAGCGTGACCAAGCCGGTTTGCGCCTGCGTGAGATCAATCGTCAGGATTGGCTCGACGTTGTCACCCGCGCCCGCCTCGCGCGCTGCCGCCAGCGTAGCGGCAACGTCCAGGCTCACGCCCAGGTCGCCGTAGGACAGCATCCAGCGGCGGTCGCCGTCGAGGGCGGTGATGGAGCGGTCGGACAGGCTGCTTTCCAGCGCGCTCGCCGCCGCTTCAACGGTTTTCCCGCCCACGGAAACCTCGGCAACTTGGACGCCTGCCGGGATGCGGTCGGGCGCGAGCACCACCGCCGCGATGACGCCGACAACCATCAAAACGACGGTCAAGCCCGCGGCAATGGCAGCGCCGAGAAGGAGCCAGGGCGCGACACGACGCGACGATTTCGACGGCGCGCGGCGGCGAGACGCCTGCGGATATGCCGGTGTATAAGCGGTGGGTTGAGAATAGGTTCGATTCATATCCTTGAGTCTAGCATGAGCCGAGACCGGGGAATGGACGCTCACCTGACGCTGCGCCTACGTATTCAGCACGCCGAAGCAAAATGGGACTAACCGCCAGGACGCCAGGAAAGGAGTATAGTCTACCAAGCCCTCCTATCGAAGGTTGAGGCTTTGGGATCATCCAGCGTTAGCGCGTCAAATACATCAGGAATTCGCTGTCGGGTGGAACGTAGGCAGGGCTGGAAAAGGGACCGTCGACGATGAACGCCTGAACGATCAGGTCGATAGCGGGCTGGTCATCGCGTTCGACAAAGAAGGCGTAATCGCGGTCGCGCGGGAGCGCGCTCACGTAGTCGGGCGTGAAATTCTCAGAGGCGACGGTTAAAAGCTGCTGGTCGTCCACGACGCCGCGCAGGAACGCTTCCCACATAAGCAGCATACTGCGGTCGTGTTCCGGCGCGCTGACGAGCACCATCTGCGTGTCCATCGGCAGTTCCGCCGCGCGCAGGACGGCGTCGTAGCCATCGGGGAACGGGTTGTAGGTGTGCGACTGCTCGTTGAAAAAGCGCAGATGCTGCCCGAAGTAATAAGCGACCTGCGCCACGCCCACTGCCGTCGCCAGCGCGACGATTGGCACGATGCGGCGGATCGTCCAGCGGCGCGACCAGAGGAGCGGAAGGACGTAGCGCGGCGCGAGCGCCAGCACGAGCGCGACTGCCGGGAACACGGGCACCCAGCGCGGGTAGGCGAAGCTGTTTCGCAGCAGACCGTTGCCGACGGCGGCGAGACCGAGCCAGAGAAGCACGATTACGGCGGGCGTTCCCGCCTGCCAGACGAGGAAGGCGACGCCCAACAGGAACAGCGGAACCAGATAGGTCAGCACCATCGGGTGATTGCCGCCAAAGTAATAGAAAAATTGGCGGATTTCCGGCTGATGGACGTAGGCTTCAAAGGGCGCGGTGAACTGCCGGACGATGCGCCCGAACTCGTCCGCCGTAATGCCGCCGTCCGGCAGGCTGACCCAGGACGGATCGGTGCTGATTCCCGACTCGTTGAGGCGCGCGGTGAGCGGCAGGTCAAGCGCGAACAGCGTGTAATAAACGGGCGCGGCGACGAACAAGCCCGTGAGCGTCATGACTAAAATGCCACGCCACTGCGCCCGCAGGCGCCGCCGCTGCGTGACCGCGAGCGCCACAATCCACAACCCGGCAAGGGGCACGAACAGCAGCCGCCCCGCCTCGTAAAAATACTGCGTCATGCCGAGCATCGCGCCCGCCAGCGCCCAATCCAGGCGGCGGTTATCCTTGATTCCGCGCGCGATGAAGGCAAGCGCCAGCGTGCCGAACAGCGAATCGGCAACCTGATACAGCGCGAGGCGGCTGAAATGCAAATGCGGCGGAAACGTGGCGAGGAAGAAGGCGGCGATCAGCGCCGTCTTGCGGTCGAACAGCGCCCGCGCCAGCCCGTAGAGCGCCAGCACGCCGAGCGCGCCGACGACGGCGCTAAAAATTCGCAGTCCGAACAGGGTATGCCCGAACGCTTCCAGCGCCCACATCTGCCCGTAGGAATAGAGTGATGGGCTTGCCAGCAGCGGGTAGAGCGCGGGCGCGAGCA
>CALMDI010000490.1 GCA_937864975.1 uncultured Chloroflexota bacterium
CGCCTTCGTCACGAGTGGTGAGTTCGCCCATATATTCCTGGGTTCCAAAGGGAAAGAAATCGGTGAACAGCTCGCCCGGATAGGTTCCTAACAGCGCCAGGAAATAGGTTGTTCCCGTGTAAAACTGCGGAATAGTCCCTTGAAAAATGACGTTGTCCGGCTCGCCCGCGGCGGTGAAGAGGATCGCTTCAACTTCGCCGCTGGGCTGCTCGGCAGTCGCCACCTCGCCATATGCCACGTCGGAGACGACGGTTTCGCCGTCTACAATCATGTCGATGTTTGGCGCACCCTTGAGGTTATGCACGAACACGCGCGTCGAAGTGGTGTCCAGGTTCGGGAAGGCTTCCGTTTCGTCGACCACGACAAAGCGCAGGTCTTCATCGCCATACTGACCGACGACGGCAATGGTATAGACGTGACCCGCTTCCATCACCACGTCTTCGGGTCCGACGACGGCTGCATCCAGCCCTTCGCCCACGGGCGACAACGCCAGCGAATAGGTTCCGGCGGGGAAGATCTCAAACGTTGAGACACCGGGTGGAAACGCCGTCGTGCCATCCGTCGCGACGTAAACTTCGCCGTTCAGGTAAATATCAAATTCCGGCGCGTCGAGCGCAAGCTGAGCAAGCCGCGCGCGCGCCGTTCCGTCATCCGGTGTTGCCGTCTCCTCCTGCGCCTGGATAACGCTAAAGCCGAGCAACAAAATGAAAATCGTGAGCACGTATCGTTTGCCGCCGAACATCTGGGACTCCTTTGTTTTGGGATGCGGTTATATATCGTGGAGGCTAAATTTGCGAATTCCACTATAGATACGAAGAATATTCTGTCGCGGATTGGAATCAAAAGGGGCGATCCAGGATCGCCCCTTTCGCTTACTCCAACGTGTAGACGGTTACTGAATTTGCCAGATTTGCACCAGATTATCGGTGCCCGCGCTGGCAACGCGCGTCCCGGTCGGATCCCACTGAACCGAGGTTACTTCGCCCTGATGCGCGTTGATCGACGTGATCTCCGCCTGGCTCTGGATGTCCCAGACGCGCACCGTGCCGTCCGCGCCGCCGCTGGCAAGGACGCCGCCGTTGGGATTACGGTGAACGCTCGTGACCGCGCCCTGATGCCCTTGCAGCACTGCTTCCTGTGTCTGCTGCTGAATCTGCCAGTCGATGATCCTGCCGTCGTCGCTCGCGGTCGCCACACGACGGCTGTTCCCGTTCCAGGCAACGCCGCGAACCACGTCGGTGTGCCCTTGCAGCAGGACCAGCTCCTGCCCGGTCGTCGCGTCCCAGATGCGCGCGTTCAGGTCACCGCCGCCGCTGGCGATCATCGTCCCATCGGGACTCCACGCCACGGCGCGGACTGCCGCGCGGTGCCCATCCATCGGCGTGAGAAGTTCCTGACCCGTCGCGGCGTCCCAGACGCGGACGGTGCCATCGTTGCTGCCGCTGACAATGCGCGTCGAGTCGGGACTCCAGCCGACGGCGTTCACGTCGTCCTGGTGTCCAACCAGCGTTAGAAGCTGCTGTCCGGTCGTCGCATCCCAGACGATGATGGAGTCATCCACCCCGCCGCTGGCGATGCGCGTGCCGTCGGGACTCCATGCCACAGCGCGAACGTTATCCGTGTGACCGATCAGGCTGCCCAACGGCTGCCCGCTCGCCACATCCCAGATAATCACCGTATCGTCGGCGCTCCCGGTCGCCACGCGGCTGCCGTCGGGACTCCAGCTGACACTGTTGACGCGATCCGTGTGCCCCTGAAGCGTGACCAGCGGTACCTGATCCTGCACGTCTTCCGGCGTGGGCGGCAGGTCGAACTGGGTTGACGGATTGATCAGAACCGTCGTCGACGCTGAGCTTTGCACGCCTTGCGCTGTGATGGCACTCAGCGTGACCGTGAACTCACCGGGCGCGGCGTAGGCGTAGGTTGGAGTCTCTTCTGTGCTGATGTTGCCATCGCCGAACTCCCAGGCGAAGCTGACCAATTCCTGATCGCTCTGCGCGCTGAACCCAATCGGCTCGTTCACCTGCGCTTCGGACGGCGCGGCAGTGATCGAGATTTGCGCTGCCGCAGGCGCCGCGATGCTGACATTGACAGTCGCGCTGTCAGTGCTGCCGTCCGCGCCCTGCACCGTCAGTGTGACCGGGAAGTCGCCGGACAGATTGTAGGCGTGCGTCGGGTTCGGGTCGGTGCTGGTATTGCCATCGCCGAAGTCCCAGAAGTACGCGACCGCGTTCTGCGAGCCATCGCTGCTGAACTGGATGGTGTCGCCTACCCCTGCTTCGGTCGGGCTGGCGCTGGCGCTTGCTTCCACCGGCGCGGCGACGATGTTGACGAAGATCGACTCACTGTCGGTCGAACCGTCAGTACCTTGCACGGTCAGCGTCGCGGTGTAGCCATTGGGCTGGGCGTAAGCGTGGG
>CALMDI010000491.1 GCA_937864975.1 uncultured Chloroflexota bacterium
CGCTGTGCGAATTGCTGGCGCGCGCCGGCCCGTTCGGCGCCGGCAATCCCGAGCCGGTGCTGGCGCTGCCGGCGCATACGCTGGCTTACGTCGATCCGGTCGGCGAGAACCACATCCGCGCGCGCTTCCGCTCCGGCGACGGCAAGTTCGTCAACGCCATCTCCTTCCGCTCAGTGGGGACGCCGCTCGGCAAGGCGCTCATCGACAATCGCGGCCGGCCGATGCACGCGGCCGGCTCTCTCGCCATCGACCGCTGGCAGGGCGAGGAGCGCGTGCAGATGCGGCTCGTCGATGTCGCGGTGAGCTAGCCTTCGAACTCGCAGAACACACCGTAGTGGTCGGAGGCGATGGCGAGCCCGCCGGCGCCATCGAATACGATCCGGCATTGGCGGGGGCTGAGATCGGCGCTGGCGAAGATGTAGTCAATGCGCTGGTTGCGCGAGCCGTCCTGCTCGACATATGCCTGCCTTGCCGGAAAATTCAGCGATCGCCGCGAGCAGGCTTGCCGCCTGCGCGTCGCGCTCGGTGAGCAACTCCGGCCGCCAGGCGAGATGCGTGTTGGCCACCACCAGCGGACGTCCGCCGACGCGCAGCTCGGCAAGCAGGACGTGACGCGGATGGTCATCCGGGGCGTCGGGCAGGGAGACGGCTGCGCTGCGCACGACCGGATGGCAACTAAGGATCGACAATCCGCTGTTGTCGACACCGTGCGGCAGGGCGCAGGCCTGCGCGGCCAGCGCTGCGGCAAAAGCTCACCTCGATCGGTTTCGATCCGCTCGAGAACACGCAGGCGCAGGCGGAAGGCTATTTCCGCGCCGAGGTCGGCAAGTGGGGCACCATGGTCAAGGCACTCAACCTGTCGATCAAGTGATTCGAGCCCGCCGGTTTGTGAGCCGCAAGCCGTAGCAGTATCATTTTCGCCACAAGGGCGATTCGTGCGCCCGAGTTCGCGTCACGCGTGCTCGCGCACCATCCATTGGATGCCTCGCAGAGGGAATCGCTCATGGCCATCGACACCCGTTCGACGGCGCCGCCGGAACCGGTGGCGTATGACGCGTTCAGGCTCAACCGGAACTGGGGCGAGCGCGCGGTCACGGTCGTCGCGCCCGATTTTCCAGACCTGCCGCCCGTGAACCTGACCGCCGCGACCGGCGAAGTTGCCGACGGCGAGCGTGACTTCGCCTGGCTGAGGGTACCCAATGAGGACGTGTGGACGGCGCTTGAAGACGGCAAGGTGATCGTCAGCGAGCCATTCGCGTTCCGCCGCGGGATTACCGAGGCTCAAAACACGATCACCCTGCTGACCGACCGCGGCGAAGTCCCATTCGAGATTGTCGGCGTTTACTACGATTACGCGACCGATCAGGGCACCGTCTTCATGGCAGATGAGGTTTACCGCCAGTATTATGACGACCCGTATGTGTCGTCGCTGGCGGCGTTCGTCGCGCCGGGCGACGACGCCAACCGCGTCTTAGCCGACATACGTGCGGCGCTGGAAGGGACAACCCTCGTCGCGCAGAGCAACGTCTCGCTGCGGGCGGGGGTGTTCACGATCTTCGAGCGCGCGTTCACAATCACCTACGCGCTGCAACTGCTGGCGGCGCTGGTGGCATTTATTGGTATCCTGAGCGCGCTCATGGCGCTGCAATTGGAGAACACCCGGCAGTATGGCGCCATGCGCGCCGTCGGCTTGACGTCGCGCCAACTGTCGCTGTTTACAATGATTCAGACCGGGTTGATGGGGCTGGTCGCGGGGGCGCTGGCGCTGCCGATTGGGCTGGTCCTGGCAATCGTGCTGATTTACGTCATCAACGTGCGCTCGTTCGGATGGACGATGCAGCTTGTCCTTCAGCCGCAGGAATTCGTGCTGGCGTTCGCCGTCGCCGTCCTGTCGGCGCTCGCGGCAGGCATTTACCCGGCGCGGCGACTGAGCCAACTCGTCACCGTGCAGGCGCTTCGGAGCGAGTAGGAGGCACTCTGTAACTTGCTGATTGCATTAATGTAATTAAATCGAATAACATAATCATTGATGCCGCAGTCGTTTGGAGAAATGTGATATGGAACAGATTATTGAATCTATTGTAAACCTCATTCGTCAAGCAGTTGTGAGTGGATTTTTAGTGTATATCGTCCTGGCGGCTATGCTCGGAATTGCTACTGTAGGCATGTTAGGCAGTTGGCGGCGTGTTGCCGGCTATGTTCTGGGCTGGCTCATTGCCATTTTCGTGATTTATGCGTTTACAACAAGTCGTGCCGACATTACACCGAGTGATGGCTCACTCATTTCACGGAGTGACCCAATTGACCTCAGTGTACTGATCGTACCGGGATTATTGGGAATTCTGATTGGTTTTGGCTTGTTATTTGTCCTGACCAAAATTGGTGACTCAGAGGGCGGACAAGCAATCATTATTGCGATTGTGAGCGCAAGCGCGGCAATTATGCTGTTTTTTATGTCTGTTTCCCCAGGATTTACAAGAAGCCTTATAGGAACTTTCGCTATCTCCTTTGCTATTGGAGCTTTAACCTATATCGTTGCACGAGGAATACCCCGGTATCACGAAGCAGTTACCTGAAGAGTTCACGTTAAGATAATGCGTGATCGCCAGTTGTCTCACCCAGCCGTGAAACCGCGCACAAGTGAGACCAGGTACGGCTGTTTAGTTATCGCCGTCATCTCCTTTATTTGAGATAGCGCAGACGTTATGAAGGTTAAATACAGTCGTGATGTTGATATCCTTTCGCTCGAACTGGACACAGCGCTGACGATCAGTCACGCCGAGCAGGTCGGGCAGACCATCGTTCACCTCAGTCCCGACAATCAACCCGTTCTCATTGAAATCTTACAGGCGCGGGAGTTTGTAAGCTCGCTCGTCGACGCTGTGATGCAGCCCGACGATGCAGCAGTTCCTTCGATGGAATAGAAGCACGTTGAATGCGTTTCGCTCCTGTTTTTACTCAATCCTCAAACCTCATTCCTCAAACCTACAGTAGCATTCCCCGCCTTGCCCGCAGCGCCGCAATCACCTGACGGTCGGCTTTGCCGAAGGTGTAGCCGTCGAGTTCGTCCGGCGCGACCCATGCCCAGTCGCGCACGCCAAGCGCCTGCGGCGATCCGCTGACGTAGCGGCAGGTGAAAGCGTGCAGGGTGATGCGAAAGTGCGTGAAGCCATGCCGCACGATGGCGAACACCTCGCTCACGTTCACTTCAATCCCTAGCTCCTCGCGCAGCTCGCGCTTCAGACAGGCTTCGAGGGTTTCGTCCGGCTCCTGCTTGCCGCCGGGGAATTCCCACAACCCGCCCAGCAAGCCGTCGAGCGGGCGCTGCGAAATCAGCAGCTTGCCCTCGTCGTTCCAGATCAGCCCGGCGGTAACGTCGTAATGGGGGGTGGGCGCTTTCGCGCGCTTGACGGGACGCTCGCGCTGCGTTCCACGCGCATAGGCGAGACAGTGTGCCTGAACCGGGCACATCGCGCACAGGGGGTCGCGCGGCTTGCACACCCGCCGACCCAGCTCCATCAGCGCCTGATTGTAATCGCCCCCGCGGGTATCGGGCAGAAGCGACTCCGCCAGCGCCCACAGTGTCGCCTGAGTGGACGTCTGGGTCACGTCCTGGTCAATGTCCGCGATGCGCGACAGGACGCGAATCACATTGCCGTCGAGCACAGGCGCGCGCTGATTGAAGGCGATGCTGCTGATCGCCCCGGCGGTATAGCGCCCAATGCCCGGCAGCGCCTGAAGCCCCTCGACGGTCGGTGGGAACTGCCCGCCCATCTCAAACGCGACGATCTGCGCGGCGCGGTGGAGGTTTCGGGCGCGGCTGTAATAGCCCAAGCCTTCCCAGCGCTTGAGCACATCGTCCAGCGGCGCGGCTGCCAGCGCCTCAACCGACGGATACGCGCCGAGGAAACGCAGGAAATAGGGCTTGACCGTTTCGACCTGCGTCTGCTGAAGCATAATCTCGGACAGCCAGACGCGGTACGGGTCTTTCGACGCGCGCCACGGCAGGTCGTCGGCGTGGGCGTCATACCATGCCAGCAAATCGGACTGGAACGAGGACATGAATTCCCTTATGGACTGCGGCACGGCGGGCGAAATAAGTGAGGATGGCGACCGACAGCGCGGCGTTTACCGATAACTTCAGGCTGACCTCTCATTATAACGGGCGGGCGCGGGTCGATGCCAGATGCGCCGTAGGGTTATAATCGACCGCTAATCGCGTGTCGCTTTGTTGAAAATGGGTTGATCGCATGAATCACGCCGATCACGTGCGCTTGCTGCGCGGCGGAGTGCCTGCCCCCGGCGGCGTTTGGGCAGACTTCGGCTCCGGCGAAGGCGCGTTTACCCTCGCGCTCGCCGATTTGCTCGGCACGTCGGGCGAGATTTATTCGGTCGATCAGGACGCGGGCGCGCTGCGGGCGGCGTGCGAGGAGACGTTCCGCGTCCGGGCCGAGCACCCGTGGCCGCCGCCGATCGCGCTGCCCGCGCAGTGGGAGAAGTCGTTCGGCGCGTTGGCGACGGGGCTGGAGCTCTCCACCACCACGCTTCCGGACGCGGAGCGCGAACTCCGCACCTTTCTCGAGGCCATCCGGTCGGCCGCCGACGCGTAGGCCCGACCCGACGCCGAAACCCCGACCCGCGCAGCGGGTTGGCGCTCATCCCCCGATC
>CALMDI010000492.1 GCA_937864975.1 uncultured Chloroflexota bacterium
TCGGCATTGTCGAAGCTGGGAAACTGCCACGCCGAGCCGTGCAGCCAGAAGGATTGACCTGCGGCTCCTGGCAGATGAATGCCCCCATCGACAAGCTCGCTGGCGGGCAGATAGGGCATGAATGTCCCCAGTTTGAAGATAATGCCCAAGAATTCGGCGTCCTCGGGGATAGGCGCCGGGGACGCTTTTGTTTCGGGTCCGCGCACGGTAAAGGTGATAGCGCCCTTTTGCCGAGTCATGACCATCTCCATGTTGCTGGCGGCAGACGAGATAAATGAGCCGCCCCCCTGGCTTTGCGTGCGCCAGATGGCTTCAACAAACGACGAGTCCGAAGGTCGGTTATCAAAGACGAACTTCATGCGTCTGTCTCATGTCGCTGCATGGCAAGCCTGATCATGCCTCTATTTTAACGCAAGACGGGGCGTCGAACCGGACAGGGTAATCGCATCAAAACAAGTAGGGGCTTGGCGTGCCAAGCCCCTACCAAATATACCACCCTTTATACTCTCTTATGACCTTCTGTTACCCGAATTCAAAGTTTCACACGATTCCCTGGCAAACCGCATGTCGCGCTCCTCAGCAACTCTCCGGCGGCGTATAATGGGGGCATGAGCGCGTCGCAGGGGAGCCAATGGATGATACAGGACTGCTGGCAGCTTTCGGAAGAGCGCGGGCTGCTGATTCAGCCAGACCCGATTGCCTGTTTGCAGGACGTTCTCGATCCCGATTTCCCCGTATCGCCGCAGGTAATTGCCGAGATCGAAGGGCTGGCGCGCGACCTGGCGCGGCTGCTGGACACGCGGCAGGTTCGCAAGACGCTGGACGACCTGCCCGTCTACGATTTCGCCGCGCTCGCCAACTATGTTCCCGCGTATGGCTTCGCCGTGATCGAGCGCCTGCACCAGATTTACGCCTTTTTTGCCAGCGCCAGCATTTACGCCACGCACGAAGCGCCCGCGCGCCGGATACCCGCCGGGGTCGCCGTGCCGCTGGTGCAGCTTTCCCATCTGGTCCAGCGTCCACCAATTTTAGCGTACTGCGGCTATGTGCTGAACAACTGGCGGCGGCTCGACCCGGACGGACCGATCGCGCTCGACAATCTCGCACTGAATCAGACGTTCCTCGGCAGCAGGGACGAAGCGTGGTTTGTCCTGACGCACGTCGAGGTTGAGGCGCGGGCGGCGCGCCTGCTAACGGGCTTGCGAGACGCGGTTCAGGCGGCGCGAAATGAGGACGCCGAGGGCGTGATGGCGGGGTTAGCGGCGATCAACCTGGGCTTGCACGACATCATGCGTACCTTCGAGCGAATCACCGAGGGCTGCGACCCCGATTACTATTATCGACTGGTGCGCCCGTACAATTTCGGGTTTAGCGACGTGCGCTACGAAGGCATCGAAGCCTTTGGGGAGCAGCCGCGGATGGTTCGCGGGCAATCCGGCGCGCAAAGCTCGATCATTCCAGCGCTGCTGAGCGGACTGGGCATCCAGCACGAAACGTCCGACCTGACGCGCCACCTGGAAGTGATGCGCGCCTACATGCCCAAGCCCCACCGCGACTTCATCGCCGCCATGAGCGCGTCAGCCCTGCGCGCGCTGGTCGTGTGGCAGGGCGCGGGGTCACCGCTGGCGGAGGCGTATAACGACTGCCTGGAAACACTCATGGCGTTCCGGCGGATGCATTACCACTACGTCAATCTCTACATTTTCCAGAAGGTCGATAACCCGCTGGGCACCGGCGGCACGCCGTTCATGGACTGGCTGCACCAGCTCATCGGCGAGACCGAGCGGCACCGGGTGTAGAAACACCGGACAGTCGTTGTGATTTATTGCTCCTGCTGCAACTGGAGCGCGAGCATTTTCTCTGCGTGGCGGCGGCGATAGCTGACAGGCTGCGGCGGCTCGTGCGCTTCAAAGTAGGCGACGATATTCTCCAGATAGGCGCGCAGCGGCGTGTACTGGATGCCTAACTCCTGCTTGCTGCGCGTGTTGTCCAGCTCGGACATCCAGCGCTCGCTGAACGGCGAGCAGTCCGGCAGGAAGCCGTTGGCTTCGAGCAGGTCGCGCTTCACGCGCAGAATGTACGGCTCGACGCCGAGAATATCCCCGATGATCTCCACGAACGTATCCAGCGAGACGGTTTCGTCCTGAGAGATGTTGTAGGCATTGCCCTTGCCGCTGCCGGAGGTCAGCAGCGCCATCATCGCCGTTGTGACGTCGCCCGCGTAAACGTGACGCAGCGCGTAATTCGGCGTCGTCGGCACCAGAATGGGACCGCCATCCTTGATGCGAAGCACGTAATTGTAGAGACGGTTGAAGTGATCACGCTCCCCGTTGACCATCGGCAGGCGCAGCGAAGTATAGGGAAATTTATGCGCTTGCCACGCGGCGGCGAGGCGATCTTCGACCTGCCGCTTGTCCATGCCGTACATCCATTCCTCGTAGGCAAAGGTCGTCGGCTTGGGCGGCGGCATCACACGCCCTTCGTAATCGACCTCGCGAAACGGGCGCTCGACACCCTCGCGAACCAGATAGACCTGCCCGCTGCTGACGAACAGATAATGCCCGGTGCGCCCCTCGAACAGCCGAACAACCGTCTCGGCTTCGCGCCCGTTGTAGAGCGCATTGTCCACGACGGCGTCAAAGGTGCGCCCGGCAAGCGCGCGCTCCAACTGCGCGGGGTCGGTGCGGTCGGCGCGCAAGCGCTCGATCTCGGCGGGAAGCTCGTCGCGGGTCATGCCCCGATTGAGAACGGTGACGCGATGTCCGGCTCGCAGAAGCGCGTTGGCGAGGCGAGGACCCAGGTTGCGGGTGCCACCGATGATCAGAATATTCATAGAGGCTTTCGTTTAGAACTCGACGATCCGAATGCGGGCTATTGTAACAGCCCGCGCGCGTTGCAGTATACAGCTTCCGCCGGGAAACACTTGTGCAGACTGCCGATTTCGCGCAATGAATGCTCAAAAGTGGCGCGATTTGGTGAGTTAGCCCTTGATGAGGTGGATTCTCTCATGACCGAGAAAGCGAGGCGCGCGCCGGTTCGGACGACCGCAGCAGGTAGACGAATGCCGCGGCGAACAGCCCCGGCAGGGCGTCGCGCAGTCCCGGCGTGCCTTCGTAAGGGACTTCGCGCGCGATGGTAAAACCCATCTGCCGCGCCCACCAGTGGAAATCGGCGCGCGTCCAGTAGCGCAAATGCTCGCCGGGGGTCACGACCCATTGCAGCGGAAAGCGTCCGAACAGCAGCCGCAGGCGGTGATGATAAAAGCCTGTGTTGGGAATCGAAACGATAATGCCCTTGCGCGCGAACGGTCGCAGGCTGTCGAGCAGGCGCTCCGGGTCGGGCAGATGCTCGATGATTTCGGACAGGATGATGAAATCATACGGCTCATCCAGCGACTCGGCAATCGGCTTGTTGATGTCCGCGAGGCTCACATTTAATCCCTGCGCCTGACAGAACTCGACCGCCTTTGGCGACACGTCCAGACCGTAGCCGTCCACGCCTTTGTGCTCGACGATGTATTGAAGCAGCGCGCCGTCGCCAACCCCCAGATCGAGCACGCGGTCGCCCCGTTCGACCAGCGAGGCGAACACCTGCGCCCGGCGCAGACGCCAGCGCGAGAGATGTCCCAAGCCGGATCGCGCCTTGCTGTCCCAGTAGGCGTCGTAATCGACCACGCCGACGCGCGCCGTCTTGGGATACAGAAACAGCCGCCGCAGCGACTTGTAGCGGTTCGCCGTCCACAGGTAGGGCGCGCGCAGCGGCGAGCGGCGTAACGACTGTTTAAGCTCGCTCATCCGGCGCGCTCCCGAACGGCGACGGCGCGGCGGTGGAGCGCGGGCAGCGTGAAGACGGCGGTGAGCGCGACGGAAATCACGAACGCGCCGTTAATCATCCATGCCGCGCCGAGCGCGTCCCACTGGGTAATGAGCCACCAACCGACAGGGAGCATAATCAGCCCCGCGGCGATCTTCGCGGCGAGCGCGGCGCGCATCTGGTCGAGCGCGCGATAGAGCGGTCCGAAAATGCCGCCCACCATCGTCACCGCGCCAAAGACGGTCAGGGCGACGACGACCGGCACCGTCCCCGACGCCATATCGGGAAACAGCAGCGGCACCACCAGCGGCGCGGCGAGCGCGATGGTTCCGAAGAAGCCCACGGCGGCGAGCGCCATCACGCGCAACACACGCCCAAAGTTGCGCCGGAGCCTGACAAAGTCCTCGCGCCCGACCGCCTGCGGCACGACCGCCTGCAAGTTATCCAGCACGGGCGTGGTCAGAAGATTGGAGCGATTGATGAGGTCAAGCCCCGCGCCCAGGTAGCCCGCCGCCGCCTCACCCGCCAGCACCCCCACCAGCGTCATCGGCACCTGCGAGTACAGCCCGGCGAGATTTTTATCGACCGCCATCGCCACGCCGGAGCGCCAGTAGGGGCGCACGGGAACGCGCCACGCGCGCCGGAACACGGCTCCGAGCGGGGGATACGATACCGCGCCCGCCCCGCGCCGCCGCGCGTACAGGACGAACGCGACCGCCATCGTCGCGTACGAGTAGACCAGCCGCGCGACGAGCATACTTTCCGGCGTTGGACGGACGAGCATGGCGCCGATGACGCACACCGCCAGAACGACCTGATTGACGTTTTGCAGCAGGGCATAATCCCGCATCAGACGGCGGCTTTGCAGGGAGAGGAGCACGAGCACGTAGAGCGTGTCGGCGGCGAGCGTGAGCGAAAACCACGCCGCAAGCCCGCCGATCCTCGAATCGCCGTCATACAGGCGCGCGGCAATCGGCGGTCCGGCGATGAACAGGACGATCACCGTCAGCAGCGCCCACGACAGGACAATCTTGACGTAGAACGCCATCATGTCGAGGATTTCGCCCGCGTCGCCCTTGCCCGCCGCGCGCGCCAGCCGCGTCGACGTGCCGACGCCGACACCGCTCAACTCGAACGCCTGCCAGATGCCAAAGAACGCCAGCACCAGCTTCCACACGCCGTAGCGCTCGACGCCCATCAGCCGGACGGTGATCCAGAACGACAGCAGGCTGATTGCCACGATGAAGAGGCGGCTTGCCTGAAGGGTCAGTGTGTCGCGAATGAACTTGCTGCGGAGAAGCACGCGCGCCTGTTGTCTCATGCGTTCGGAGCCGATTGCCGTCCATGCCCGGTCGCCGTTGAGTATACAGCCGTTGGCGGCGGCGAACAGGGCGCGGCATAGGGAGCGCCATGACTTGTAAGGAGCTGTGTTCGTAGGGGCGACCGGCTCGGTCGCCCGTTTTACTCCCGGCGGGCGTTAGCCGCGAATCCTGCCCCACAGGAAGTAGCGAATAACGCCGAGCACGGCGAGAATACCGGGGATGATGCAGCAGGCGACCTGCGCGATCAAGCCGCCGCGCGCGCCCGCGAAATTCCAGAGCGTGCCGACCGCGTCGAGGACAAAGGTATAGAGGAAGTTCCAGACCGGCAGGACGACGTTGTTGATAAACCAGTCGGCGGCATTGCTGGCGGGCGGCGGCACCGTCGGGCTGCCCGGTACTACGGTCGCGACGACAGGGTTGCCAAACGGCGTGGCGGTAATGAAGCTCGGCGGCGGCGTTGCCGTCACGAAATTGATCTGCGGCGCTATCGTCGGCTCCGACGGGTCGGTGACGATGGTCAGGTTGCAGCCTGCCAGCAGCAGGAGAAGCACCGCCGCGAGGCGATGCGCGAAGCGTGAGCGCATAGACGTCTTTCGGGCGCATGTCCGCACAGCGCTTAGCATACTACCGGATGCGCGCCTCGGCAAGAATACACATTGTAACATACTGCCTATTTGCTCAGGTCGTAGGCATCCTGAAGCCACTTCAGTAGCTCGTCGTCCACGTCGGTTTCGCGCTCCAGCTTGACAGTGTGCTCGAATCGGCGGGAGGAAAGCTGCTGCTGGCGCATGATCCGCGGGTGGTCGATGGCATAGTCGGTGCGGAATTCAAGATTGAAGTGACTTTTGCGCGGGTGAACTCCCGCAAAGCCGCTGTTCTTCTCCAGGTGAATTGACGTTTGCTTCGCCGCCTCGCGCACCGGTCCCAAGCGGCGGAGCGCCGTGAGCAAACGATCATACGCCGCTTTTAACTGGGGCGCTTTCCCCTCAAAGTGACTGTCTACAGACACCGGTTCGCTCATCGCCTCGCACCTTTCTCCCGTTCATTCACGCTTCCAGTGTAGCACATCTGTTCAATCCAGGTTCGACCGTTTCGCGGCGCGACCTGTGGTATAATCCATGAACGAGTGAACATATATGAGACATTGTCTCTTTTGCGGCAGCGATCCCAGCCTGCACGCCCTGCGGAGGCACAGTTGAGCGAGCGAACGTACACAGTCGAAGGCATGGACTGCGCGCACTGCGCGCTGACTATCGAAAAAGGCATCAGTAAACTGGACGGCGTGCGCCAGGTGGCGGTGAATTTCGCCACCGGTACGATGCGTATCGAGGGCGACACCGCGCCTGAACGGCTGCGCGAGCGGGTCGAGGCGCTTGGCTACCGCCTTGCGAACGCTGGCGATAGCGTGCCGGCTTCCGAGCGGACGACGGGCGGCATCCTCGGTTTTGCGCGTTTTCTGCTCCGAGAGACGAATTCCCGGCTGGCGGTCACCGGCGGCGCGCTGCTGCTGGTCGGCGCGGTCGCGCTGGCGGCTGGCTTGCCCCCGGCGCTGGCGAATGGGGTGTTCATCCTCGCGACGCTCGTCGCGCTGGTTCCGGTTGCCATCAGCGGCGCGCGCAACCTGTGGATCAACCGCGACTTCAACATCAACCTGCTCATGACCATCGCGGCGGCGGGCGCGCTGCTGATCGGGGAGACGGCGGAAGCGGCAACGGTCGTGTTTCTGTTCGCCGTGGGCGAAGCACTGGAAGGCTACACCGCCGACCGCGCCCGGAACAGCCTGCGGAGCCTGCTCGCGCTGGCTCCCCCGACGGCGACCCGACTGCGGCGGGCGAGCGCGCCCGTTATGCTGTCCAACGCGGGCGAGAACCTGATTTCGCTCGCCTCACTGAATGTGCCGGTGATGCGCGAAGAAGTCGTGCCCGTAGCGGCGCTCGCGGTGGGCGACGTGATTCTCGTCAAGCCGGGCGAGCGGGTGGCGATGGATGGGAGGGTCGTGGCGGGCGAGAGCGGCGTCGATCAGGCGCCGATCACGGGCGAAAGCCTGCCGGTCGCCAAGCAGCCGGGCGACGAAGTTTACGCGGGAACCATCAACGGCGCGGGCGCGCTGGAAGTGCGCGTGACGCGCCTTTCCGACGACAACACGCTCAGCCGGATTATCCGTATGGTCGAAGACGCGCAGAGCGTTCGCGCGCCAAGCCAGCGGCTGGTCGACCAGTTCGCGCGGGTGTATACCCCGGCGATTGTCGCGCTGGCGGCGCTGGTCGCGCTCGTCCCGCCGCTCCTCTTCGCCGCGCCGTTCTACGACACGGCGGACGGTCACGGCTGGCTGTACCGCGCGCTGACGCTGCTGGTTATCGCCTGCCCGTGCGCGCTGGTCATCAGCACGCCTGTGACGGTCATCAGCGCGATCAGCGCCGCCGCGCGCCGGGGCGTGCTGATTAAAGGCGGGGCGTACCTGGAAGCGCTGGCGGGCATCCGCGCGTTCGCCTTCGACAAAACGGGCACGCTCACCCACGGCAAGCCTGAAGTGACTGCGATCCGGTCGGTGGATTGCGAAACGGGCGACACGTGCGAATTGTGCGACGACGTGCTGGCGCTGGCATCGGCGGTCGAGCGGCGAAGCGCGCACCCGCTGGCGTCGGCGGTGGTCAGCGCGGCATCGGCGCGCGGCGTCGACAGCGCCTACGCCCCCGCCGAGGCGGTGGAAACGCTGCTCGGACGCGGCGTGCAGGGACGTGTGAACGGAAAAGTGGTCACGATTGGCTCGCACAGCCTGTTTGAAGCCGAACACCCGCACCCTAGCGACCTGTGCGCGTGGGTTGACGCTTCCGAAGCGCGCGGGCAGACGGCGATGCTGCTGAGCGACGGCGACCGCGTGCGCGGCTACATCGCCGTGGCAGACGCGCCGCGCGAGACGAGCGCGCGGGTCGTGCGCGAGCTGCGGGCGCTGGGCAACGCGACCGTTATGCTGACCGGCGATAATGCTGCCGTGGCGAACGCGGTTGGGAGCGCGGTCGGCGTGGACGACGTGCGCGCCAGCCTGCTGCCGGAGGACAAGGTTGAAGCAGTGCGCGGCTTGCTTCGCGACTATGGCGCTGTGGCGATGGTGGGTGACGGCGTGAACGATACGCCCGCGCTGGCGACGGCGACCGTCGGCATTGCGATGGGCGGCGCGGGGAGCGCGCAGGCGCTCGAAACCGCCGACATCGCGCTCATGGCGGACGACCTGACGCAGCTTCCCTACGCGCTGCGGCTGGCGCGGTTTGCCCGACGGCTGATCAAACAGAACGTGGCGCTGAGCGTGGGCGTGAAGCTGGCATTCGTGCTGCTGGCGCTGTTCGGCGCGACCTCCCTGTGGCTGGCGATCCTCGCGGACGTGGGGATGCTGCTGGCGGTCACGCTGAACGGGATGCGCCCGGCGCGGTATTCTTAATCAAAAAGCCCCACCTGCAAGCAGCAGCGAGGGGCTTTCGTAATGAGTTTGGTTTAGACTACTGCGCGACCTGGGTAGCGGCTGCCGAGGTGCACAGGTTCACGCCGCCCGCGCCGAGCCAATCGGTCAGGGTCCCGCTTTCGGACATGTTATTGCGCGCGTCGTTGTAAATGCCCGTGCCCCAGACGTAATAGCGCTGTGTTTCATTGGGCCAGGTGTCGAACGGGCGCATGGTGACGGAAGGTCCGCCGTTGTAGCACGCCAGCGCCAGCCCCGGATCGCCGTTGGCATAGCCGAGACACTCGTTCAGGAAGTTCGCGCTGCGCCTGGCGTTCGTATCAGGATCGGTGTACACCTCGCCCTGCGCGAAGTGGAACGGCATCACCTGGAACAAGCCCTGCGCGCCCGCATGACTGCTGACTTCCGCCTGACCGCACGACTCAATCTGCATCACGGTTGCCAGCAGGTTCGGGTCGAGTCCGTACTGCGCTGCCCAGCGACCGATATCGTTTGCCCAGTAATCGACTTCGGACGTGAACAACGGCGCGATGCTGCTGGACGTTGCCGCCCCGCCGCCGAGAATCGTCCCGACGATGGTATTGCCGCCCATCACCGTCCCTGTCACCGCCCGCGCCGCCGCTCCGAAGGTCATCGTCAGCACATTCGGAAGCAGGATGCTCAAAACCATCGCCAGAATGATCCAGGCGGGTAAAAAGCGCATCAGGCTCTGCTGCCAGCTTCGCGCTTCCACGGCAACCGCTGCCTGATTTTTATGACCGCGCGCCTGTGAAGTCGCCGTCATTGATTTGGCTCGCCGCGGCGCGCGGGAAACACCCATCGAATCGGTTTGAAGGGACATGCGCGGTTTCTACCCTGCTGGCTATACCCCATTTTACAACGGGAGCGGTGGTCGTCAGACTGGTATAACGGACCTGTAACCGACATGGCTGGCAAGTCGATACCCCCAGAATTTTAGAACACTTGTTCGATTTCGTCAATCAGGAAAACACGCCGCGCCGACCCCAAAAGGGCTGCGTAATGGCAAGGGTAAGGAGCCATACACTTCAATTTTACAACGGAACGCGCACCCGCGCGCTCAATTCTCGGCTTTTTTATAGACTTCTTATGTAATTGCAACAACTGCCGTTCAGCGAGCCTTCTCACGATACCAGTAGCGGTAATGCTCTCGAAAACCGTAGGACTGATACAGGCGTAGGGCGGGCACGTTGGTGCTGACGACCTGAAGATAGCTGCGTGTCGCGCCGTTGGCGGCTCCCCACGCCAGCAGGCTGCCGACCAGCCGCCTGCCAATGCCCTGCCCGCGCGCCGGCTGTGCGACGAGGATGTCGAACAAGCCGAGGTATCCCCGTTCCAGCACGCCAAGCCCGACGGCGACCACCTCGCCCTCCTGCCGGATGGTCGCGAACGCGGCTTTCGGCAGGATCGCGCTCAGCATCGCGGTCATCGTGCCGCGGTGGCGCGCGACGGCAGGATTGAGCGCGCAGAAATGGTCGATCCATTCGGGCGTCAGCGTCGTCTGAATCGTGTCCGGCTCGACGGCTAGCGAAGGGTCGAGCGGCGACATTTCCGCAACCTGGACGCTGACCGGCTCGGAAGCTACATAACCTGCCCGTTCGAGCGCCGCGTCCAGGTCGGCAGGCTGCGCCGCGTCCGTCAGGCGAAAGACCGCATCCTGTCCGTAAGCCATATACACCTGCTCGCAGTAGGCGATTTTCTCGTCCAGCGGGAGCGTCGATGAATACAGCGGGTTAATGGAGTTCGGGCGGCGCGTGTAGCCGTTGGCAAAGCGCAGAATCCAGCCGTCGTAAAAAAGCGTTTCGAGCGCGGGCCACGCATTGAACGAACGTTCTTCCAGAAGGCGAATCGCGAGCGGGTCAAGCATGGGGTTATCACCAGTGTCAGAATCTATTGAAGCGCAAACGTTAATCTACGGGCGGCATTCGATTGTTAAAGCTAATCATCGACCGCATAGATGCGGTAGCCTGCCTCGTCATAGCGTAACGTGAGATCGTCTGCCCAGGCGGGCGCGTCCGGGCTGGACGCAAGCGCTCGTTCCAACGGACCGTAAAAGACGTAGCGAATCGCATGATCTGAATACAGCGCCTGCCGTTCTTCAGTGGTCATCCCACCACTAAAGAAGCGCTCGACCTGCTCTGTTTTCGCCTGCCAGTTCAGTGTTTCGGGACCGTGCCCCACGTAGGTGCGGACGTTTGCGTATACAGGCAGCGCGTTCCCGGTCTCCGTGTTCGCCAGCACGACCGCATCGGGAGGCGCGTGGGCGTTAAGCCAGTCAAACGCGGTAAGCTCCTCGACCGGGTGAAACAGCGGGCGCGCGGGATTTTGCGCCGCCCCAAAGCCGCCAACCCACACCAGCAAACTGCTGATCGACGTGACGACGATCAGCGCCACCGCCGCCGGGATTAAGCGCTGTCGAAACGCCCGCCCGCTCTGTCGTCGCGCCCACGCCCGCGCCCAGACCGTGAGTCCCGCCGACGCAAGAATCGCCAGCGGCACGAGGATTGCTTCGCCCAGACGCCGCTGCACGTTGATCGGCAGATACACCAGCGGCAGCGCGATCACGACCCAGCCCACCAGCAGAGCGAACCGCCCGTCGAGCCGGGCGCGCAGCCACGCCCAGCGCGCGCCGGGCAGCGCCGGAAGCGCCAGCAGACTGTAGGCGAGAACGTAGTGCAGCAGCGGCGGCGATGGCAGTTGATTCTGCGCCGACCACGCGGCAAAAACCGGATGGGTCGTAAAGACGACCGCGTAATAGGCGAACAGAGGTACGGTGATGCCCGCCGCGACGAGCGCGCGTTTGGCGAAGTCCAGCGGGAACGCGCGCCGCCGCAGCCACAGCGCCAGCCCCCACGCGCCCAGCAGCGCGTACAGCAGCCCAAAGTAGAAGGGCACCGCCAGCCCGACGACGAGCCAGGTCAAGCCCGCCAGCACCGCCGGACGCCGCCAGTCGTCGCCATCCAGCGCGCGCATGAACAGCAGCAGCCCGCCGAGCAGCGCGGCGCGCGCCAGCGCCAGGTGCGGCAAGCCAAACAGGATCAGAAATGTGAAGCCTTCCGGGATATAGAATTCCGGCGGCAGCGCGCC
>CALMDI010000493.1 GCA_937864975.1 uncultured Chloroflexota bacterium
GAATTAAACAGTCTAACTTAAGGACCACACCATGAGATCAAGACGCTTGTTAATCGCCTATTCGTTGTTGTTCGTCCTGCTTCTCTCGGTCAGCCTGCCGGCTGTCTCGCTCGCCCAGGAGGAAACCGTTGTCGAGCCGTTTGAAGTCACTGACCCGGCAACGGGGGCGCGACCTTTCGAGGGACAGGAGCTGCGGATCGCCAATACGGAAGTCGTGCCGACCATCGCCTACGAGCATCTGGTGCTCGACCCGCTGTACGAGGACGCTTCCGGCGTGACTCTCCTCTACGAGAATGTCGACCAGAACGCGCTGCTGCCCCTCTTGCAGACCATGTGCGCCGCGCAGGGCGATGACTACGACATCATGTTTGTCGAGGACGGCTGGGCGGGCGCTCTGGAAGCGCTCGGCTGCCTGGAGCCGCTCGACCCGTACTACCTGGCAGCGCCGGGCGACTCGCACCCGGAGGACTTTACAACCCGCGCCTTTGGAACCATCGCCATGCACAATGACACCTGGTATGGCATTCCAACGCTGGTCGCGGTCGGCATGTTCGCCTACCGGACCGATCTGTTCAACGATCCCGAGGAACAGGCTGCCTTCCAGGAGCAGTACGGGCGCGAGCTAACCGTGCCGCAGGACTGGCAGGAACTGATGGAAGTGGGCGAGTTCTTCACGCGCCCCGACGAGGATTTGTACGGGTTTAACTATCGCTATGGGAACCCGAATAACATCCTGTTCGACTATATGATTCACTTCGGTTTCTCACGCGGCGTCAACTTCTTTGACCCTGATTTTAACCCCCTGTTCGATACCGAAGCCGCGTTCGACGCCGCGCGCATGTTCACCGGGCAGGACTTCCTGAACCTGCAGCCGCCGGGGCGCGAGTCGTATCAGTTCGGCGAAGTGCTGCAAAACTTCACCCAGGGGCGCGTCGCCATGTACGGCACGGAGACCTGGGCGATCCCGCTCCTGCTCGACCCCGCCGCTTCCACGGTTGCCGAGAACACCGCCTTCACGGTGATCCCCGGCTGGCGAGACGAGAACGGCGAGCTGCAGCGCGCGCTGCTGTCTGCCGGTCCCGCCTACATGATCAACGCGAACATCTCGCCGGAACGCAAGCGCCTGGCGTGGGACTACCTCCAGCTCGCGCACGGTCGGCAGTTCTCCTACGCGCTGGCGGAGCAGTACGGCGTGGGACACCGCGTGCCGGTGCTCAGCGACCCGGAACTTCAGGAGCAGTATCCGTTCTTCCCGTTCCTGATCGAAGCGATGCGCGGCGGTATCGGTCGTCCGTCGGAACCGTGGTGGCCCGAAGCCGAGAACGCGCTCGGTTCGGCGCTTCAGGAGGCGGTCGGTGGGCGCGACGTCGAGGAAGCGCTGACCGAGGCGAATGAGGAAGTGCGCGCCATCGTGGAAGAAGCCGGTTACTACGACGAGGGGCGCCAGTATGTCTCAGTCGAAGAACGCGAGCAGTTCGTGTGCCAGAAGTTTGCCGAGTTGAATATCGAGCACGAAGAGTGCGCGCCCTAGCCTGATGTAATGTCCACGAGCGGGCGCGGGAGTCATCCTGCGCCCGCTCTCTCATGGTTTTGCGGAGAGACTCCAACGATGGCGCAGCCCACCGAAGCGCCCCGCCTTGAACCGAATACGCCACCCCTGCACGCGCTGGGCGGCTGGCGCGCGGCGCTGTACCGGCAAACTCGCAAGCGCCCGTATATCTTCTACATCGCGCCGGCGCTGATCGTGCTGCTGGCGGTCGCCATCTACCCGATTGTGTTCTCGACGGGCTTGTCATTTTTTCGGGTGACGTTCGACTCGCTCGACCGCCCGTTTGTCGGCTTTGAAAACTTTATTCGCATCCTCGAAGACAGCGATTACCGGCTGGTGATGGGCAACACGCTGCTGTACGTGCTGATTACCGTCAGCGGGTCGGTTGCCCTGGGCTTTGGGACGGCGCTGCTGCTGCGGCGGATCACCGTCGGCAGGAACTGGCTGCGCGTCATCCTCATTATCCCGATGATGATGGCGCCCATTGTCGTCGGTCTGACCTGGCACTGGATGCTCGACCCGCTGTTTGGCTTGATTAACTGGGTCGCCACCGGGCTGGGGCTGCCGCGGCAGACGCTGCTCGCGCAGGCGGCGACCGCGCGCGTGGTGGTCATGCTGGTGGATATCTGGCAGTGGTATCCGCTGGTGTTCCTGATTATCGACGCGGGGTTATCGTCGCTGCCGCGCGCGCCCTACGAGTCGGCGCGGCTGGAAGGCGCGTCGCCGTGGATGGTGTTCCGACGGATCACGCTGCCAATGCTGCGCCCGGTCTTGCTGGTCGCGCTGCTGCTGCGTACCGTCGACGCATTTCGCACGTTTGACCTTGTCCGCGTCATGACCGACGGCGGACCGAATATGACGACGGAAACGCTGAGCCTGTTTCTGTACCGGACGGCGTTCACCTTCAACAAATTGAGCCGGGCAGGCGCGGGAGCGACCATTATGCTGATCGTGATTGGGATTGTCTCGGCGGTCATGTTCCGCTACCTGTACCGCGACGTGGAGGCGCGCTAACCCCCGATGCGCCCTTCAACCGCTTCGCGCGTCACGGCGTACACCATCCTGATTATTCTGGCGATTCTCGTTCTGATCCCCATCGTCGCGGGCACGATTACGGCATTCAAGCCGCAGTTGATCTGGGTTGCCAGCCCGCCCGTGTGGACCTTCGCTCCGACGCTGGAGAATTTCGAGCACGTATTGATCGAGAAACAGAACTGGCTGAACCTGCGGAACAGCCTGATTATCTCGACCGGCTCGGTGCTGCTGGCGCTGCTGCTCGGTGTCCCGGCGGCGTACGGACTGGCTCGCTACCGATTTCGCGGCTCGAAGTCGCTGCTTCAGTGGTTGATCTCGCTGCGAATGATCCCGCCGATCATCGTGGGGCTGCCGTTTTACGTGCTGTTCCGCACGTTCGACCTGCGCGACAATCATTTCGGCATGATGCTGGCATACCTCACATTCCTGATTCCGCTCGTAATCTGGATGATGCGCGGCTATTTCGTCGACATCCCCAGCTCGATGGAAGAATGCGCGATGGTGGAGGGATGCAGTCGGCTGGAAGCCCTGCGGCGCGTGGTGCTCCCGGCGCTGATGCCCGGCATTATTGCCACCGCCCTGCTGCACTTCATCTTCGCGTGGAATGAATTTTTCCTGGCGCTCCTCCTCCCCGCGC
>CALMDI010000494.1 GCA_937864975.1 uncultured Chloroflexota bacterium
GATACCACCGCACGGGCGAGGAAGAAGCCATTCCGATTATTGCGCGCGACGACAGCGGGCATGGCGGCGGCGACTTCGGAATCATGCACAGCTTCGTGAACGCGCTGCGCGGCACGCCGGACGACAGCGTGACCACCGCGCGCGAGTCTCTCGAAAGTCATCTGCTGGCATTCGCGGCGGAAGAGTCGCGCTTGCAGCACAGCGTGATTGACATGCCGACTTATCGCGCCCGTGTGGACGCCGAAGCGCGGCAAATCTACGGTCATTAGCGCCAGACGGACACGTTCAGATTAGTCCGCTAGTTTCTGCTTTAGCCACACCAGCGCCCACGTCGTGACGACAGGCACGACAAACGTTACGCAGTTCTCGGTCCGGCAGAACTGAAGGGGCTGCGCGGGCGCTTCGTCATCCGGCGATGCCATCCAGATGCCTTCGACGGGCGAGGTGACCTCAAGCCGAACGGTCACATGATGCTTCGGCGGGCAGGGATGGAGGTTGTCCGTCCATTGCGCGTCTGAGCGGACATTCAGCACGTTCAGCACAAGATAGTCGAAAGTACGCCGCGGAATGATCCAGAGGAGCGCGTCCACCGTTGCCTCCACTGACACAGGCTCCGCGAACGTCAGGAATTCTTCAAAGGCAACTCCAAAGTCCGCGAGACGCTTTAAGGTCGACGCAAGCTCGAATGAAGGTTCGGTCGCTTTCGGGAAATAAGGGTCGCATAAATAAAGCCCCTGTTCGCCGTGGGCAAGATGGTAACCGCCGCTTGCCAGAATCACCGCCTGAGCCATCGTCACCGTATGGTCGTAGTTGGGAGGAATATAAACCGCTATAACGGGCATTTTTCCGCCGGAAATGCGCCGGTTTTCGGTCACGACCCGCGCAAGGTCGCCTAACGAGGTCATGGGGGACCAGAGTTCGCTGTAGAGAAAATCGACCGGGCTGCCGCGCATCGCTTCGATGGGCCAGTTGTGAACGAGATTAAAGACCACTGCCGCCCTGTCGGGGATCGCGCTGCGTACCGCTTCAATGGTGCCTGCAATGGCGCTTGGTAAGTCCACGGGCTGACCGGTGTTGTCGAAGCCGATTTGGGGTTCTCCGTACTGATCGATGTGAATGCCGTCAAAGCGCAGCTTTTTCAGAACTGCCTGACACTCTCGGACAAAGTGATCGCGCCAACCCGACGCCGGATTCATGATCTTGAGGAAGCCGTCGGCAAAGTCGTACAGGGTGCCGGTCTCATCATACAAGCCCCACGAGGGGTGACTGGCGGCGAATGCTGGCGAGGCTCCGTAGATCGCCGTGTAGGGCATGGCGGCGATATTTCGCTGATGGCTGCTGTCAATCAGCCGCCGCCCCGTTTGCAGCGACAATTCCCGCCCCAGAGGGTCCTGATACTCCAGCGAGGGCGGCAGCAGCCGCTCGTGACGATACATCCAGTCGTAAAATTGCAGCCCGTTGACGTGAAGGGCGGTCAGCCACTTGAGATCGAACTGGCTGCGATCCGCGCTGAAATCAATCAGGAAGCCGTACCGCGGCGCATCTGCGCACCGAGGCAGCAAGTCGAATGCCGTCCAC
>CALMDI010000495.1 GCA_937864975.1 uncultured Chloroflexota bacterium
GGGAACCCCGCGCAGGTCGGCACGGAGTGCCGGGGTGAGGGGAGCTGACGGATTCTATCCCTCTGCGCCGCTCCTGCATTAAGGCGCGTCCCGTTGAAAGTGGAGCGCGCCAAATCAGTAATCAAAAGCCACGTAGGCGCTCGGTGATCCGCATGAGAATGACGGCATTTACCGCTTGAGGCGGTCGAGGACTTTGGGCGCGAGCAGCCAGATCAGCGTGCCGCGCAGGGGCTGGCGCTGGACGAGATCGACGCGCGCCAAGCCGCCCCGCTTCATGGTTACTTCCCCCCCGCCGATAAGCGCCGCTACGGCGCGGCTCATATCCGGCTCGTGCCCGACGAACATCACGTCGTCATTCTCGCCCAGACCGGCGATCAGCGTTTCGATGGTTTGCAGGTTGAAGTTGTAGGCGACTTCCGAGCGTTCTTCCACCTTGACGTCCAGCACCGGAGCCAGCAGATCGGCGGTCTGCCGGGCGCGCACGAGCGGGCTGCTGTAGAGCCGAGCGGGGGATACGCCGAGCGCCGCCAATGCCTTTGCCGCCGCTTTCGTGCGGGCGATGCCCTTTTTCGTCAGCGCGCGGTGGTAATCGTCGGTGGTGGCACTGGCGTCTTCCGCAATCGCGTGCCGGAAAAAGTAGAGTTTCATCGCGTCGCTTCGTCCTTAAGCTGCTCCGGCGGGCACCGGGTATCGGCATAGGAACAAAAGACGCAGCAGTCGCCGGGTTTTGGGCGCAAAATCGTCTGACAATTTGTACATCGATAGAGATATTGACAGGCGTTCAGCGGCATGATTTCCTCTTTGGCGAAGCCGCAAACGGGGCACGTCAGGATTGCGGTGGTTGTCACCATCAACTCATCTCCTCATAGCCGTTGGGGTGGGTCGAATGCCAGTTCCAGGCGGTTTGAATGATCTGTTGAAGATGATCATACTGCGGCTGCCAGCCCAGCTCGGCTTTGATACGCGCATTGTCGGCAACCAGAACCGCCGCGTCGCCCGCCCGACGCGGACCAAAATCGACCGGAATTGGATGCCCGGTGACGGCGCGTGCGGTCTCGATCACTTCCAGAACGGAATAGCCGCTGCCGCTGCCGAGGTTGTAAACGCGGCTTTCGCCGCCGGTCAGCGCTTCCAGCGCCAGAATGTGCGCCAGCGCCAGATCCAGCACGTGGACATAATCGCGGATGCACGTCCCGTCCGGTGTCGGGTAGTCGTCCCCGAACAGGGTCACGGGTTGGCCGCGCTCGGCGGCCAGGAGCACGTTCGGGATGAGGTGCGTCTCCGTGGTGTGGTCCTCGCCCAGCGCCTCGGTCGCGCCGGCGACGTTGAAGTAGCGCAGCGAGACGCTGCGCAGGCCGTACGCGGCGCGCTACC
>CALMDI010000496.1 GCA_937864975.1 uncultured Chloroflexota bacterium
TCAGCGCGGATTGTAACCGAGTCTTTGTGGAGGGCAAACCACGCGACCCGCCATTGACTCTGCTCCCCCCTTCCTGTAGAATTTTCGAGCCTCGGATGGGGAATTCCTGCCGAAACTATCCTTGAATGTGGTCAGCGGCGAATGGTATAATGACGTATCGCGCCGCCGTAGCTCAAGCTGGCAGAGCACAATACTTGTAATATTGGGGTTGTGGGTTCAAACCCCACCGGCGGCTCTGGTTAACAACCACATACCCATGGGTCGGTGTCCCGAGCGGCAAAGGGGGGAGGCTGTAAACCTCCTGGCGTGAGTCTTCGCAGGTTCGAGTCCTGCCCGGCCCACTCAAGTCTCGCCTCAGTAGCTCAGTGGTAGAGCGTACCCTTGGTAAGGGTAAGGTCATGGGTTCAATCCCCATCTGAGGCTCTTTTCGCGCAACGGTTCACGTTGTTCAGTTGAGAGTTGGAGTTCATTATGGCGAAAAAAGGCAACCGCGTTCTCGTGAAGATGCGCAGCACCGAGAGCGGGCACATGTATTACACGCAGAAGAACCGCCGCAACGATCAGGCGCGGCTGGAACTGAAGAAGTTCGATCCCATCGTCCGTAAACACGTGACTTATCGCGAGACAAAGTAGGCGCGGCGAGCGTGCAGCACGCGGCGCTATACATTGACTCCCACCGGGGCATCGTGTAAGATACGGGTAGCGCCACAGGGAAGCCGCGCGCGATGCGTCACCTGATAGGGGCATGGTGTAATGGTAACATGACGCTCTCCAAAAGCGTTGTTCTGGGTTCGAGTCCTAGTGCCCCTGTAACTCGAAAAGACACCGTCCCTTGCGGCGGTGTCTTTTATACTCGCACCACGCACGTCGAGAGCAGCAAGGAGAAATAAACCGATGCCTGCTGAGAAAATAGGTGAAGAAAAAGAGGGTCGCCGCCGCCGGGTGCCGCTCGTCCAGCGCGCCAAGGCGGAAGCGCCGAAACCGCCCGCGCCGATTGAGCGCGGCATGGCGGCTCCCAAGGGGCGCGCGACGCCGAGCCGCCGCCGTATGGAAGACGAAGAGGACGAAAGCGGCAACATCGTCACGCGAACGGGTGGCGGTCTCGCGGAATATCTGGACGGCGTGCGTTCGGAGCTGAAGAAGGTCGCGTGGCCCACGCGCGATGAGCTGATCCGCCTGACGATCATCGTGCTGGCGACGTTGATTGCCAGCGCGCTCGTTCTGGGCATCATCAGCGCGGCATTCACCGAACTGTTCCGCATCGGCTTGAACGCGCCCATTATTCTGATCGCGGTGCTGGTGGTCGCGGTCGGGGCAGGCTTCGTGGTTTATCGCGTGAACAGTCGGCGGGCATCGTACTAGCATTGAACGTAGTTGAGGAGCGATGACGCATGGCTGACGACGCGGATTTGCGGAAGAAGAACAAGAATTACGACCCGGAACCGGTGTATCTGGACGACAGCAACGGCGCGGACGAGCCGGCTTCGACCGTGCTTGACGATGGCGCGGGTCCGAAGCCTTCCAACGAAAAGCTGTGGTACGTCGTCCACTGCTATTCCGGGTACGAGAACAAAGTGCGTCACGCGATTGAGCAGCGCATCGAGACGATGGGGATGCGCGATAAAATTTTCGACGTCATCGTGCCCACCGAAGAGGAAATCGAGGTCAAGGATGGCAAGCGCCGGACGGTCGAGCGCCGTGTGTTTCCGGGCTACATCCTGGTCGAGATGAAGATGGACGAAGACTCCTGGTACGTCGTTCGGAACACGCCGGGAGTGACCGGTTTCGTCGGCATGGGGAACGACCCGACGCCGCTGCGACCGGAAGAAGTTAAGCAGATCATGGATCGCATGTCCGAGGAAGCGCCGAAGGTCAAGGTGACGTTCAAGGTCGGGCAGAAGGTTCGGATTGTGGACGGTCCCTTCAACGACTTTATCGGCACTGTCGCCGCCATCGACCCGGACAAGTCGAAGGTGCGCGTCATGGTCAACTTCTTCGGGCGTGATACGCCCGTGGAACTGGACTTCCTGGAAGTCGAGAAGGTTTAATAGCACTCCGGTTTCAGCGATCAGCACTCAGCTAAAGACAAAAAGCTGAAAGCTAATTGCTAACGGCTAACCGCTTTTGGTAACGACGACCAGCTTTCAGCGGAAGGTTGCTGACCTGCTGGCAGCTCAATTGGAGCGAAACGAGGAACGCGATGGCAAAGAAAGTGAAGGCAATCGTCACGTTGCAGATTGCGGCGGGCAAGGCAAATCCTGCGCCGCCCATTGGTCCCGCGCTGGCGCAGCACGGGATCAACCTGATGGCGTTCTGCAAGGAGTACAACGCGCGCACCAGCAACCGCATGGGCGAGATTGTCCCGGCAGAGATCACCATTTTCATGGATGGCTCGTTCCGGTTCATTCTGAAGAGTCCGCCGACCACCTTTCTGATTCGGAAAGCGGCGGGCATCGAGAAGGGATCGGCGACGCCCCAGTCGCAGAAGGTCGGCAAGATCACGCGCAAGCAGGTTCGCGAGATCGCCGAAGTCAAGCTGAGCGACATGAACACCAAGAACATGGACGCGGTCATGCGTCAGATCGAAGGCACGGCGCTACAGATGGGCGTCGAGGTCGTGGAATAGCGGACAGCTTTCAGCGGTCAGTGATCAGCCAAATAGGCAGGACAGCGACCGAAATTCAAGTGTTTGAAAACGCGGGCTAGTTCCCGCATAAGCATGTGGGAGGACGTTTATTAGGGCGTCCATAGACCACCAGGAGAAAATCAGATGGCAAAGCACAGCCGACGCTTTGAAGATGCGTCCAAGATGTTCGACCGCGACAACTATTACTCGCTCGCGGAAGCCGTTTCGCTGATTAAGAAGATGGCGACGGCGAAGTTTGATGAAACTGTCGAAATGCACTTCCGTCTCGGCATTGACCCCCGCCACAGCGAGCAGCAGGTTCGCTCCACCGTCCTTCTGCCGAACGGGCTGGGGCGCACGGTGCGCGTGCTGGTGTTCGCCGAGGGTGAAGACGCCCGCGCCGCCGAAGCGGCAGGCGCCGATTTCATCGCGGACGACGAAGTGATCGCGCGCATTCAGCGCGACAACTGGCTCGACTTTGAAGCCACGCTCGCCGTGCCGAGCATGATGCAGAAGGTCGGTCGTCTGGCGCGTATCCTCGGTCCGCGCGGTTTGATGCCGAATCCGAAGGCGGGTTCCGTCGTCCAGCCGGACGATCTGGGGCGCGCGATTGAGGAACTGAAGGCAGGTCGTGTCGAGTTCCGCAACGACAAGACCGGCAACCTGCACATTCCAATTGGCAAGGCGAGCTTCGAGGAGCAGAAGCTGCTCGAAAACGCGCAAGCGGTCGTAGACGCGGTCAACCGCGTGCGTCCGTCGGCGATCAAGGGGCTGTACGTTCGCCGCCTGGTCGTCACCTCGACCATGGGACCCGGCGTGCGCGTGGTTCAGGCAAGTGCGGTCACGGCGTAACGAGCCGCCCGTAGCATCAACAACGAGCGTCCAATCTCTGGACGCTCTTTTATTTTCTCAATCCTCGACCCTCAATCCTCAGGACTACTCTCTCAGCGCTGCTGCTCGTTCCGCCGCCTTAAGCACGGCACGGATGACCAGTGGATACAAACCGAGACAGATCACCAAGCCGATAGCAAGGCTGACCAGCGTCCGCTGGTGGTTGTCGCTCAGGGATCGCAAATCGATGGCTGCGACCGCGTCGCGGTCACCCGCGGGCGTCCAGCCGAACGTGACCAGAGAGGCATTGAGCAGCGTCCCATTTTCAATCCACGAATAGCGGATGGTGTCGAGGGTTTGGCGGGTGACCAGATAGCGCTCGTAGCGCTCAGGTTCGCGAAAGGGAAACTGAGCGTCCAGACCGGCAACGAGCAGCGAGACCGCGCCGACGCCGACGATCAGGAGCGTGATGTAAACGCCAAGCGCCGCGCCGACCGCCGCGGTCGCGCGCCGGAACGCGGCAGACGCCAGCACGCCCACCGCCGCCGCCAGCCCCGCGCCCGCGAACGTGAACAGCGCCAGCAGCGGCACAATCAGCACGAGATTGATCAGGTTCGGCGGGACGGGGATCAGGTGATTGCGGCTAAACATCATGTACGAGTAGGACACGTAGCTGATCTGGTGCCCGATGTAGACGGACATCGCCACGCGCAGCGGCAGCAGCAGCCAGAATTCACGCGCCGTGAAGCGCATCGTCGCCCACCACTTGCCGAAGACGATCTGCCGCGCGTCGATTCCGGTGAGGATCAGCACGTCCCACGTACCGCTCATTTTTTCATGGGCGATGCTGTTGCAGGCAGTCATCATCGTGCGTAAGAGAAGCCACACGTGCGTCGCCAGCGTGACAACCATGAGGATGACGACGTAAGGCGCTAACGCGGCAAAAATCGGATTGCTGTCTCGCCGCAGCAGCGACCCGGCAAGCTGCCCAAAATAGAGGATTGCCGAGAGCGTGACGAGGAACCCATAGCCGAGACGGAGAAAAATCCGCTGCCAGCGACGCAGCTTTCCGGCAGCGTGCCGCTGGTACCGCAGTTCGGCGCGCGCAATCGGGCTATCAGGGAGGAAGGATTGAGGGTTGAGGATTGAGGATTGAGTAAAACCAAGCTTTGAGCGTTGAGCTTTGAGCGTTGAGTTCACAGAGCCAGATTGCGTCATTTGACAGCGTTTTCTCTTTTACTCAATCCTCAAGACTTGATTTCCGCCAGCGCGACCGGGCGCTTCTCGCGCAGCGACTTGAGCGCTGCCAGCCCGATCACGACCGGCGCGCGTCCGTCTTCGCCCGTGACGGGCGTCGGGGTATCGTTCTGGATCGAATCGATGAAGGCGCGCATCTCGGTAATGTAGGCGTCGTTGTAGCGCTCCAGAAAGAAATACAGCGGCGACGGAGCGTGAACGCCCTCGACATCGCTCAGCGTGGCGCGATAGGCGGTGTTGTTCTCCGCCTGAATCGCCCCCTTCGAGCCGAACACTTCCACGCGCTGGTCGTAGCCGTAGACCGCCTTGCGGCTGTTGTCGATGATGCCGAGCGCCCCGCTGGCGAAGCGCAGCGTCGTTACCGCCGTGTCCACGTCGCCCGCTTCGCCGATCTCCGGGTCGATCAGAACGCTGCCCGCGGCGTAGACTTCGACCACCGGGCTGTCGATCAGGAAGCGCATCATGTCGAAGTCGTGAATGGTCATGTCCAGGAAAATGCCGCCGGACACCCTGATATACTCGACGGGCGGCGGCGCGGGGTCGCGGCTGGTGATGCGGACGATATGCGGCTTACCGATCTTCTCCGCGATGATGGCATCGCGCACCGCCTGAAAGTTGGCGTCGAAGCGGCGGTTGAAGCCAATTTGCAGCTTCACGCCCGCCCGCTCGACGGCTTCCAGCGCGCGGTCGATTTTGGCGAGGCTGTGGTCGATGGGCTTTTCGCAGAAGATGTGCTTGCCCGCCGCCGCCGCCTCGACAATCATCTGCGCGTGGGTGTCGGTCGCGGAGCAGATGGCGACCGCCTCGATGGCGGGATTCGCAAGCAGTTCATGATAATCCGCTGTCCACGAGGGAATTCCCAGCTTGTCTGCCGTGTCGCGCGCGGCGGCAGGCATCACGTCCGCGATTGCCAGCACGTTCGCTTCGGATATCCGGCGCACGAGATTGTCGGCGTGCAGCTTGCCGATACGCCCCGCGCCGATCACACCAATGGTCACTGCCATCA
>CALMDI010000497.1 GCA_937864975.1 uncultured Chloroflexota bacterium
CACGGTGGTCGTCGGCGTATCCGTCGGCGTCGGCGTGTTCGATGGAGTGAATGTGACGGTGGGCGTCGCGGTATTCGTCGGCGTCGCGGTCGGCGGCGGGTTGATGATGGGCATCCAGACCGGCTGGGACAGGGCAACCGCCGCGCCGCCGATGAGGATAATGATGATAATGGCGGTGATGAGCCGCAGCCGCGACCGCTGCTTCATGCCGCGTATGGTTGTTTCCAACCGGGCGACTTCGGCGCGGCGACCGAGGACGTTGAACGGCTCCTCGCGCATCATGTCGAGCCACGTCTCGGCTTCGCTCAGGTCGCCTTCTTCCAGCGCCCCCGCCGCGCGCTCGACAAAGCGCGTCAGCAGGTCGCTCACGACCACGCGGTAACGGCTGTCCTGCGCGTAATCGCGCAGCCCCGCCAGCATGGCGCGCGCCTGCACCAGCTCGTTGTCGAAGTTCTGGGCGATCAGCGAGGCGGCGCGCTCGATGACCTGCCGCGCGCGCTGCATGTCGCTGGAACCTGTCCGCGCTTCGAGCAGCATTACGGAAAGCGACGGGTCGCCGGGATCGAGCTTCGTCCCCAGCTCAAGAAGCTGAAGCGCGTCGTTGGTCAGGCTCAGCCGTTCCTCCAGCGATGGCGCGTTCGCCGCGCGCGCCATCGCCGCCTGCGCCTGGTCGCTGATCTGCGTCTTGATGCCGGTAAGACGGTTATTCGCGTCGTTGGCAAGCTGCGAGAGCCGCTGGCTGTTGGGCAGCATCTGGCGCAGGCGCGTGACGATGTTGAGAATGTTTTGAAGCTGCGTCGCCTGATCCGCCAGCGTACCGCTGAGCATACTCAACTGCACCGCCGCCTGATCGACATCCTGCTGCGCGCGGCGAATCTTATCGATCCGCTCTTCCGCCTGCGGGTCGTTTGGCACGACGCGCAGCGCGCCTTCATACTTCCGCATCGCCTCCGACCAGTTATCGGTCGCCATCAGGCGGTCGCCTTCGTTGAGCAGCTCGCGCGCCAGCGCCAGATCCTGAATATCCAGCAGCGCCTGCTCGGCGTCTTTCCAGCTTAAAATGCCGTTACGCTCGGCGAGGTCGCGCGCTTCGCGGTAGAGCCGCTCGGCTTCGTCGTAGTTGCCCGCGCGCACGAGCGAGTTGGCGCGGTTATACGACACGCGCGCGTCGAAGGGAATGCGATGATCGGGCACGACGCCGCGGATGATGTTGTCTTCCGCTTTCTGGCGATATTCCAGCGCCGTCGGGTTGCCCGGACTTTGATTCATGACGCGGTTGGCAATGTCGACCACCTGCTGGTAATCGCCCGCATAGTAGGACTGCGTCATTTCCGATAGCTGCTCGTCCACGTTGCTGCCGGACGGCGTTTGCGTCGCCCGCTTGGACGACGCATCCTGCTTGAGGTCGCGCTCTGGCGCGGGATAGCCCGACGACGTGGGATAGGCATTCGGGAACGACGTGGTCGTCCGGCGCACGTCCACCGGCGGAGGGGTCGTTGGTTGGGAGGAGGGCTGCGCGGGCGCGGGCGGCTTGATGTTATGCCGCTGGAACAGATCGTTGACGCGCTGCCCCGACTGCCCGCTGCGCCGAGCGGCGTCCTGAAGCAGCTCGATCACCTCGCCATCCTGCGGGTTCAGCGCCAGCGCTTCCGCGAGGATGTCAATCGCCTCGTCAATGTCGTCGTCGTCGCCCGCGATTTCGATGCGAATGCGCGCGCGCCGCACCAGCCCGCGAACGGTCGCGGCGACGGGCGACGTCGTCGGGTTGCTGCGCCGCGCAAGCTCGGCAAAGAGCGCCTGCGCCGCCGATTCGTGCGGCGTATTTTTCGCGTCGGACAACAGGGCGCGAGCGGCGCGTTCCAGGGGAGTCAGCGAATCGCCGTCGGCGTCGTCTGGAAGATGCTGGATCTGGCGGCGCAGGTCGTCGAGCCGCTGTTGAAGATCAGCCATAAACTGCCTCACTTTTAGAAATGAAAGTACCCCAGAAGGAAATGTGGGGCAAGTCGGCGTCTCGGAAGCGGAGCCTGTGTCAACAGCGGAGCCGCCCTCTCGCGCATCTCCTGAGCCGTCCTCGCCGCGCGACACGTCCTGTCGGGGTCACGGCGGCGGTGAACCGTCGCTTGCGTCTCGCAGGCGCATGGCTACAATACGGATGAAGGTGAGAGCGAAAGCGTCCGCATCATGGCATCGATTCAGATCATCCCGCGGTTCAAACTGCTGATGACCTACGATATTCGTCCAGAAGTGTATGACGTCTACCAGCAATACATCTTGAACGACCTGATCCCCGGTATGCAGGATATGAGCCTGTACATGCTCGGCGCGTGGCACACCGCCTACGGGCGATATCCCTCCCGGCAGATCGAGTTTGTGCTTGAGGATCTCGATATTATGCGTCAGGCGCTGCGGAGCGAACGCTGGCAAGCCCTCGAAGACCGGTTGAAATCCTACACACAGCGCTACGAGCGTCGGCTCGTCCGTTTCCGGCAGGGATTCCAGTTCATTGGCTGACGCCGCTTTAGCCGCCGCGCAGTCGATGGCGCGGCTGAGTTTTCACGGGGAGCGCCGGAAGCCGTTATAATCATGCGGCTATGACCCTGGACTTCGCCCGTACCATCCCGTATCTCGTCATCGGACTGATTGTTCTGGCAGTCCTTCTGTTTTTGCTCGCAATGCACCAACTCCGGGTCGGGCGGAAAGGGCAGTCCTGGCGAATGCGCCGCAACGCCGGCAATCGCGGCGGAATTCTCTTTCTCCTGTCGGTGGCAATTCTGGGCGTGGCGCTCGCCATCGCCTTTTTTACGGGCTTTGCCGCCGTCGCTATCGGCGGCGTCGACCAACTGACGAGCCTGTTTGGCACCGACGAGGTCACCGCCGACGCCGCGCCAATACCGACTCTGACGCTGACCCCCGTGGCGCTCCTGCCGGAAACAACCGAAGCGCCCGCGCCGACCGAGACGGAGACGCCACGGGCGACCACCATCGTCATTCAAACACCGACGTGGACGCCGGTTCCGCCTACCCGCACCCCGACCGCGACGCCGACCATTACCCCAACACCCACCGAAATACCCCTGCCGACGGCGACGTTTGAAACAGCGCTTAACCTCGTCGTGCCCGTCGGCGCGCGCGCGCCCCGCCCCGGCGCGACGGTGCGCGTCATCGCCGCCGACAGCGCGATTTCGGAGAACGAAACGCCGATCAACTCACGCGCCGAGTTTCCG
>CALMDI010000498.1 GCA_937864975.1 uncultured Chloroflexota bacterium
CCGCGCAAGCGAGACGGGGTGGGGTTGCCCGACTAGCAATCACGGTAATACGGATATGAAGGATGATACTGAGATTCTGGTCGACCATAAGGGTCGCCTGATTCGCCTGACGTCAGAGCGGTGGGCGCATATTCTGGCGCACACCGAAATGGAAAATGAACACAACCGCATCATCGAAACTGTTGCAGAACCAGAACTTGTTATTGCAACGGTAACCGACTCGACCGTTCATGTTTATCAGCGTCTCTATGAGAAAAACGCCGGTTACGCGCAAGTATCTGCTTGTGTCGGTGAAGATTATGTCAGAAGATGCTTTTATACTGACAGCGTTTTACAGCAACCGTCAGAAGAAAGGCACAATTCTATGGCAGAGATGACGATCTGGTACGATCAGGAAGGCGACTTTCTCGAAGTCACTTTTGAGAATGCGCCCGCTTCGCTCGAAGAAGTGGCAGATGACATTTTCGAGCGCCGAACGCTGGATGGGCGCGTCGTCGGCATTGCGGTGTTTAATTTCAGCAAACACGACCGCGACAATCTATCGCTGCCTCTGGCGATTACAGCCATAGCGGGCTAAGGTACAGTCTCAAGGGTAATTCCGGTTGAGCATTCGCGCGTAGGGGATCGTCTCGCGCACGTGCGGCAAGCCGCAAATCCACGCCACTGTCCGCTCCAAGCCCAAGCCGAAACCCGCGTGCGGCACCGTGCCGAAGCGCCGCAGGTCGAGATACCACGCATACGCCTCGCGCGGAATGCCAATTTTGCCGACCCGTTCCTCAATCAATGCCGGGTCGTAAATGCGCTCGCTGCCGCCCGTGACCTCGCCGTAGCCTTCGGGCGCGAGCAGGTCGACGCTGCGGCAGACCTCTGGGCGTCCTTCAACAGGCTGCATGTAAAACGCCTTGATCGCCGTCGGATAGTGATAGACGAACACCGGCTTCTCGAACATCTCGGCAATCGCCGTCTCGTGCGGCGAGCCGAAGTCGTCGCCCCACTCGATCTTGAGCAGGTCTTTCTGCTCCGGGTCGTCCGTTTCCGCGACCAGCTTTTGCAGGCGCTCGACCGCCTCATCGTAGGAGATGCGCGCGAACGGCGCGGTGATGGCTTCGAGGCGGCTCACGTCGCGCTCTAAAATCGCCAGCTCCGGGCAGTGCTTTTCCAGCACCCGCGCGACGACGTAGGCAAGCAGCTGCTCTTCCATCGCCATCAGGTCTTCCAGCGAATAAAACGCCGCTTCCGGTTCCAGCATCCAGAATTCCATCAGGTGGCGGCGCGTCTTGCTCTTCTCGGCGCGGAAGGTCGGACCGAAGCAGTAGACCCTGCCGAACGCCGCCATGTTCGCCTCGTTGTAAAGCTGCCCGGTCTGCGCCAGGAACGCCGGTTCCCCGAAATAGTCGATCTCAAACAGCGTCGTCGTTTCTTCGCCCGCCGCCGGGGTGATGATCGGCGTATCGACCAGCAGGAAGCCATGATCGTCCAGCCATTCACGCAGCGCCCGCACAATCGTCGCGCGAATCCGCAGGATCGCCCACTGGCGCGTCGAGCGCACCCACAGGTGGCGGTTGTCCATCAGGAATTCGGTGCCGTGCTCCTTCGGCGTAATCGGGTACTCGTCCGATTGCTGGATCATTTCCAGCCGCTTGATGCCGATCTCGTACCCGCCGGGAATGCCGGGCGCGCGTTCTTCGGCGCGAACCGTGCCGGTGATAGCCACCGACGACTCCTGCGTCAGCTTGCCCGCGTGTTCGAACTCCGTTTCGTCCATGTCTTTCTTAAACGCGACACACTGGACGATCCCCGTGCCATCGCGAAGCTGAATAAACTGCAACCGTCCCTTATCCGTGCGGTTGTACACCCACCCTCGCACGGTCACGTCCTCGCCGACGTGGTTCGGAAGATCGCTGATTTGAACAATCGGTGCTGTCAACACGTGGGAACTCCCGATGAAAAACAGGTGAAGCTGCATTATCCTACCGAATCGCCCCTCAATAGTACAGCGCCACTCCACCGGCGAGTGATAACTATCGAGGACATGCGGTAGGGGCGCAGACGGGCGGACCCGTGTGTCCGCCCCTACGGAGCCATATGCGTGCACTTCACCACGCCACCGGCGGTCGCCGCGACCCCGCTGCTGTAGCGGGAAAATCATAAAAATCCTGTAACGGTTGTCGGGTGGATACATCTATCGACCATACACGCACGTATGTTATCGCGGTATAACTAGAGAAATCTGGTTGAGGTCACGACATGGACGACATCGGCACCTTTCTTGAAGTGTATGGGCTGGCGGCGATCTTCGGCATCATGCTCGTCAAAGCGATTGGCGTGCCGATTCCGATTCCTGCCGACGCGCTCATGATCGCCACCTCCGCGCAGGCGGCGGCAGGGCGCTTTGTCGTCTGGCAGGCATTTGTCGCGCTGCTGATCGCGCTGGTCATCGGCGGGCTGATCCAGTTCGCGCTCGTGCGCGGACCGGGGCGTAACGCGCTCTATCGCTACGGGCGCTACCTGGGCATGACCCCTTCCCGCCTCGACGTTGCCGCCGACAAGCTGAAGAAAGGCGGCACCCTCGGCATTGGCGTCGCCATCCTCACGCCGGGCGTGCGCTCGGTCGTCATTCCCGCCGCCGGACTCGCCTGCCTGCCCTTTCGACAGTTCACGCCGGGACTCACGCTTGGCAGCAGCACGTTTCTGGCGCTTCACTTCTTCCTCGGCTACGTCGGCGGCGCGCTGCTGGGCTGGCTGGGGACGATCATCCCGCTGCCCATTCTCGGCGCGGCTGTGCTGATCATTCTTGCCGCGGGCTTCCTGATCTGGTACATCCTTCGCCGCCGCCAGATGTGGTACGCCTCGCCGAAAGAAGTCATGTGCCAGGCGTATCATTCGTGGCACGACGCGACCTGCCCGATCTGCCTCGCGCTTGGCGCGGCGGATCGCTTGCAGGCGCACTGCCACGTGCCGCCCGCGCGGGAGAACGCCCATGCCGGCGCCCACGTTTAACCCCGACCGCATCGCCCGCTACGAAGCCAACGGCTGGCGCGCGTATTACGAGCATAACTGGCTGCGGCTCCTGCGCCTGATCGTCGCCACGAATCAGGCGGAGTTTCACATCCCGTTCCCGATGTCGCTGCTCGCCGCCTATTACATCACACGCGCGTCGGCAGCGTGGGTGTCCACCAACCACGACCGGGACGCGGTGCGCCGCCTGCACGAGAAATACTACGAGATCGTGCGGCGCTATTCCGGGTTGACGTTCGACGTGCCGCGCATCGCCGCGCTCGAAGAACAATACTGGGAAGTCCACCGGCGGCTGTCGGGCAAGCCCGATAAGACGGAATTCGTCGATACGATGGTCGCGCTGCACAGTGAGCTGTTCAATATCTCGCCCGATGAAGCGCGCGAATCGGCGGCGCTGCGCGTGGCTGCCAACACCACCGTCGATGAGATCACCGGCAAGCGTTCCACCGACCCCGAAGCCGACTGGCGCAAGCTGGAAGACCAACTGCGCCGCTGTTACCGCTCGCTGCTCGACGTGCTGCAAGCAAAAGCAGCAGTGTAGATATAGAAAACGTGGAATTGTAGGGGCGCACGGCGTGCGCCCTTTTTCTTGGCGCTCCTGGCGGTTAATCCACTCTGCGTTTGCGCGCCGGACGCCGACGATTACAATAACCGCGCTTGCTCGCAAACAGTATCGAGGCATCCGGTGCAGCGTCTTCGGTGGCTGCTCATCCCGGCGCTGCTGCTGACCTTCTGGTTAGGCGCGCGCGCGCTGGACGATACGCCCCTCTGGAATGACGAGTGGTATATGATCCGCGACGCCCGCGTCAGCCCGTCGCCGCTGGTCATCTTCAACCACCTCGCCCGCCAGAACCCGTGGCACGCGCCGGGGTACTTCATCCTGATGAATCCGTGGGGACGCCTGACCGACTGGAACCCGTTCGCGCTGCGGGCGCTGGCGCTGTTCATCGGGCTGCTCGCCGTCGCGTGGACGTACCGCCTGGGGCGCGATACGGTGTCGCCGCGCGTAGGACTGTTCGCGGCGCTCATCCTCGGCACGTCTGAATTCTTCGTCCACTACCTGCACGAAACGCGCATGTACTCGCTCACCGTCCTGCTGACGGCGCTCGTCGTGTGGGCATATTGGCGCGTCGTCCGGGCAAAGCGCGAGCCGCGCCCCATGATGTGGCTTCTCCTCTTTTTGGGAACAGCCGCCTCGCTGTATACGCATTATTTCATGCTGCTTCCGCTCGGCGCGCTTGCCGTCTATCACCTGCTGCTCGCGCCCAGGACGCGCCGCTGGTGGCTCAGCACCGCGGTGATGACGCTGGGAGGCGTTGTCTTTCTGCCGCAGGTCGTCGCCTTCGCGAACGTGCTCAGCCGCGCCACCGGGCGCACGCTCGAAGCCCTGATGCCGGGTCCCGACGTGCTGCGCTACGTCGTGTACCTGTTCGGCAACGGGCTGCCGCTGCTGGTGCTGGCGTTCGGAGTCCTCGCGCTTGTGGCGGCGCGGCGAAAACGCGGCGCATCCGGGCGCGGGCTGCGCGCGCTGCTGTTTCTGGTCGCCGTCATCGCCGCGATCATCCTCGCCATCAGCGTGACCGTACAGGTTTTCGTGGACGAGCGAACGCGCTACATCATCTTCATCTGGTCGCTGCTGGCAGTCATCGTCGCGGCGGGCATGGTCGAGCTAGGGCGTCTGGTTGCGGGCAACCGCCGCCTTGCCCGGCTTGTCCCGGTGGTCGCGCTGGCGCTGTGGGCGAGCATCGGCGTGTGGAACAGCCTGAATCCGCGGGTGACCGCGCAGCTTCCCGGCTTAACCCTGACCTACCCGCTTCAGCACGTCATGCGCGCCCTGCGCGACGTTCACCGCCCCGGCGATTACATCGTCAACGTGATCCCCGACGCGGACGAGCTTCGACGCTACGGGAACAACGTGTCGTTTTACGTGCAGACCGAACGCCTCGCCGCCGACTCGCGCGCCATCGGCATTGCGGAGAGCGCCGAGGCGCAGGAAGCGCTGTACCAGTCGGTCATGACCGAAATTGGCGCGGGGCGAGCATACGTCTGGGTCGCCTATCGCACCGACCCGCCGCCGTCGCCCCTGCCCGAATTCACAGATCGATTACAAGAGCAGTACGGCATGTGCGGCGCCGTGGTCAGCCGCCCCGACCGCCAATTT
>CALMDI010000499.1 GCA_937864975.1 uncultured Chloroflexota bacterium
TTTACATGAAGCAGCCTGAGCGACTCGTGACAAACAGGATACGTGACGGCGAAATTCGCGCTCGGTATAATTCCGGTGAAACACAAGCGACACTTGCAGGTGAATATGGAATTTCTTACCAGCGCGTTCACCAGATTATCAACGAGTGAGATTTACGTCACGCTTTGCGTCGCTCATATGCCAGTTTCAAAAGTGGGGCAAAGTCTGCTGTACGACTCTTTCCCGGTTCAAGGCTGTACACTGCCTGATTGTTGTCCGGGTCATACTCGATAATGTGAGATGGCAAAAAGCCCTTGGACTCGCCTTGTACATCTTTGATGTAGATAAACACCAAGTCTGGATTTTTCATCCCAACACCGAATGCCGCCTCACTTTGAGAAAACCACAGCGCACACCAGTACGTATTGAATTGCTTTTTTGTTAGCAGCCAACCCTGTTCAGCGATATACCCTTCTAACTCTTTAACGTACGTATAGAAGTCGCTAGTTAACCCTTTTCCGAATTTGGCTTCATAGTGGCTTCGTGTTTTACCCGGCATGTGTTCTAGTCCTCAAACATGCTCATCTGCATTCGCCCCATATACTCGATGTCGGCAAACATGGCAGGATGCAGCTGCTCAAATTCGCGCTGTAGCACCTTTACATAGCGCCAGTCCTGCCCCGTAAGGCTTGTGGCGCTTTCAGCCCATAACGTCGCCGCACGGTCTTTATTCGCAACCTCTGTGTCTTCGCGCCCCTTCGTCTCGACAATGTAGTGAACGTCGCCCCTGTCTATGACGACGAAATCAGGGTAATAGTGCCGTAGATTTCCGATTGCATCGGTGTACGGAATTGTGAAGCCGAAGATCATGGGCAGCTTACTAAACCTGGCTACATCGCTGGCGTTATCCAGAAACTTGGCAAAGTTGAGTTCGAATTGATTGTCACACGGCACTTTGTTGAAGATCGTCTTCCGGCAGTTGGCAACGTCCTGAGACCACGGGAACGGCGCAAGCCCAGACAGCAGCCGCGCCGCGCCTTCTAATTGTGCCACTTGGGGCTGAACTAGCTTGTCGCGCAGCAGCTTCAAAAACTCCTGTGTCGTCACGTGCTGAGCGAGACGGCGACAAATCGCCTGAAGTATTTCGGGCGTGTCCAAATCAACTTCGGCGCCGAACGCCCGGTATTTGAGAAAGTCGCGCACTTTTGGCGCAAGTACCGAGAACTGACTCGGCATTTTTAATTCTTGGGCGATGATTTGAGCATAGTACGAGATGATTTCGCCGGACGTTTGCGGCGTGGGAATGGCATAGCTGCGCTCAAACAGGGTTTCGAGGGTGAGAATATCCTTGCCCTCGTAACGGAATGTCTTTTCCTCTTGGCTGTCCTTCGTGCGCGGCAAGGGCGGGCAACGGATACCCATTACGTCTATCGCTTCGATTTCGGCGGCAAGCGACGCGGATCGCGCCAAAATCGGGCTTAACGAGGGTAAGCCGATGTCATACACCGCCTTATCTGCGTCCGGTTCGATGACCGTGATAACGAGCTTGTCTTTGCCGACTTCCCACGTGCCGAATTCAATTTCTTCATCCTGCTCAAGCTTCTCGACAAACTCGATAAAACCGCGATTGCCGATAATGTCTACGCGCTCTATATAGGGCGTTCGGATATTGCGGAACATCAATCGCAAGCCGCGCCCGATGGTCTGTTCAGGCAGAATGTTCGCCTTCGCCGTATACGGGCGCAAGCCAACAATAACGGTCACGTTCTGAACGTCCCAACCTTCCCTCAGCATCAAAACGCTCACAATAGCATTGATCGGGCTATTATCGCGGTCAACTTCCCTAGCCGCTTTACGGGCTTTGTCGAGGTCTTTGTCGGAAATCTCACCGTTATTTTTTGTGTGAATAATCAGCGTCTTGTCGCCGCCAAACTCGGCGGGAAATTTCTTGCTCAGGTACTCCCCAATGGAGTCCGCCTCATCCGTATTGTTCATCATGACGAATAGAAGCGGCTTTTTACCCATCGGCTCAAGCTGTAGGCGGTACTCGCGCCAGCGTTCTACGGCGGCTACAAGAAACGGCTCAAAGCGCGTGCTGGCGATGCTGCTAGACACCTCACTCATGCTCGTAATGCCCTTAAGCGGGCGTTTGACGATGCGATCTATAATCGCCTGTTTCAGCGTGTAATCGCTGATAGTCCAGGCGAACAACGCGCCGCTCGTATAGCGCGGTGTCGCGGACACGTCTAACTGAACTGCAATCCCGGTTGCATGGTTGCCGTGAATGCTGCGAATCGACTGATTCCACATGCTTTCAGGATCGTGCGTATGATGCGCCTCATCATTTACGACCATGACCGGGCTACCAGCGCGGGCAAGAATGCGTTCTCGGAAAATATCCGGTTTGTCGAGCGACGCGGGCGGCTTGCTCCCTAGCACCTGCGTCATAATGTCCGGCTCGTCTTCGTCAATGGCTCTGGTGTTGTCATACAACTGCTGAATATTTGCTAGATACAGCGCTGCGTCCGATGAAGCGCGTTCAGCTTCCCCGCGCAAGTACACCTGCATGTCCCAATACAGCTTCATTTCACGCGGCACAACCGGATCTTGCTTGAAGATATGCCCGCCCGCAAAATCCAAGCTCAGACGCTCGTAAACGATGACGTTGGGCGCAATGATGAGAAATGTCTTGGCATAGCTGCTATCGCTTTCCAGAACCGCATTCAGGTACTGCCACGCAATCGCCAGCGACATGACTTTTGTCTTGCCCGAACCCGTCGCCATCTTGATACAGTAGCGGGCGAAATCATCATAGGGCGACAGGCGAATATTGCCCGCCAGTTCCGCCGGAATAAAGCGTTCGCTCAAGTCTTTAACCGTGCGCGTTTTGGCAATCTCGTACACGTAAATGAGCGATTCGATTGCTTCCTGCTGCGCGGCATGATACTGGAACGGCAAACCGTTGGGCTGCTTGTGATCGGTACGAAACCAGTAGTTTAGCAGGGCGCGACTTGTAGCGGTTGCGCCTTTGTACCCACCATCGCTCCATTCGCGGACGGCTTGCCGTATGGCGGGCACAGCGGGCGCAGTCTTGCCATAGTTTTCGAGAAAACTGGGTTGATTCGGATCGCGCTTGTTACGCGGCATGGCGGATTGTCCCTTTACGAGGGTTACTCAGCACCGTCATTCAGTACTGCTTTAGGAGTCAAGACTGTAATCAGACTTCCAAAGCGTGTGAAGTCTGCCGTGTTGAGCGTGAGCAATTGGTCAATGGCGTAGGTTTGCATCGTCGCCACGATATTGGCGTCGTGAACCTGCTTGCCGCCAACAGGCACGGTTTCGAGCAGGATGCATAACCGTGTCGTAACTTCAGACGTTTCATCGGCAATTTGATAACTTGCTTCAAATAGGCGAAGTTGTTGCGCGACCTCAGCGGCTGCCAGCGACTCGACATAGGGTTGCGGGCGCGTCAAAACGGAAGCGTATTCACGCATCACCTGGCGGCTAATCCAGAGTTCGCTGCCGTTCAGAATCAACCGTCGCGCCGCCTGTTCAGCGAGTGGATGATCGGCGGCGGTGGCGACGTGCAGGCGAATGAGCACGTTGGTATCGACAAAAACACGGGCATTAGCGTCCGTCATCGTCGTACATATCCTGACGGCTCAGCATGGTTAGCGCCGGATGACGCGGATCGAGACGCAGCGGCGGAATATCAAATATCGCCATTTGCGGCGGGCGTGGCGCGCGTTCCGTGCCTTTCGTCTCCTCCAACACCTCGCGCACGGTATCACGAATCAATGCTCTCAGTTCGTCTACCGTCAGATCGCTGGCTCGCGGGCTGTCCATATTTTCTCCTTACCGAATCTCCATCTTCACCGCTTTGGTCGTGTCATTGCCCAGAATGTCGATGACCTTGACCATCACCGTGTATTCGCCCTTTTGCGGATAGGTGTGGCATACGTTCAACTGAAGCGAGCGATCTTGCCGGGTTCGATAGCTTTGCCACTCGTTATGGAACGTGTCGTCTCGGAAGTTGAAATCCACCGCCCAGTAATCAATCCACTCTGACCAGTGTTTGACCGCCTCGATCACCTCTTTCGGCACATCGTCCGGCGGAATCATGAAATCGGTCAGGGTCAGGCATACGTCACGGTTCTGTACGGTTACGTCGAATTCCAGCGCGGCAAGCTCGAAGAAACGAATGTCGCCCTGCTCCACAGCTTTCTTTTCCAGCACCTCGCGGGGAATGCGAATGAACCGGACGTTCAATCCCGAATCTCTGGCAACATCGCGGATTGTCTCATTCATATCGAGGGCGAAGTCCCAACCGAGAATATCGACGCCCGCCAGCTTCGGCGCGTCTTTGCCCGTGCCGATGGACTTGCGGAATTCGAGGGCAATATTACGCACATCATCCGACACAATAGGACTGTCCACCGTGCCGACATGCACCATGCGCCCCGCCTTCTTGCCGTGGAGCCAGATATAACCCTCAATCGGCTCGGCGTGGTACAAATCGAGGATGAAACGGCGGTAGCTGCGAACCACCGCTTCCGCGTTTTCGCCCTCCTCGGCGTAGACGCGGGCATATTCGAGAACTCCGACCAAGGTG
>CALMDI010000500.1 GCA_937864975.1 uncultured Chloroflexota bacterium
CCGATTCGTACCTGACGTTCATCACCGTCCACGAGGTCGCCCACCAGTGGTGGTATGCGCGCGTCGGCAACGATCAGGCGATGACCCCGTGGCTGGACGAAGCCCTCGCCACTTACAGCGAATACGTTTTTTATGAAGAGTATTACCCGCAGCTTCGCGACTGGTGGTGGCAGTTCCGCGTGAACCAGTACATCCCCCAGGACTTCGACGACCGCGCGGTCGATTCAACCGTCTACGAGTTCACCAACATCCGGGAATACATCAACGCCGTTTACCTGCGCGGCGCGCGGATGCTGCACGCCCTGCGTGGCGACCTGAGCACCGAAGCCTTCTTCAACTGGCTGCGGCGCTACGCTCAAGCAGGTCAGGGGCGCGTGGCGACCGCCGATCTGTTGTGGTCGCTTCTGACCGAAGCGGAGCGCGAGCGAACCCGCGAAACCCGCGAGACCTATCTCAGTCAGGCAGTAGTCGAGGCGACGGAGTAGGCAATGATGATATTTCCCGTGTGCGCCGCGAAGCCGCGAAGGGTTCAAAACCCTCCGCTAATCAATGGCTTGTAAACCCCTGAAGGGGTTGCTCATCAGTCCCTTCAGGGACTTGAACGCTTTTGTTAGCCTGAGGTTTTGAACTTCAGGCGGCACGACGAGAGAACAAAATCCAAAACAGAACTCGCCTAATTGCCGAGTAGGGGAGCGCATTTACTCTCACGTCAGGTCGCGCAGCCAGAGCCAGAGCCGCTGCAATGCCCGCGTATAGCGCACCGCCAGCAGCACGCCCGCGACGCTGGTTTTCGCCCGGCAGCCCGGTAACTGAGGATTGCGGTAGATCGCCAGCGTCCGCTGGACTGGCGGCACGAATTCTTTCCAGATGCTTCGGATGAACTGCCGCCGTCGCCAGCCGCGATTCTTCTTGATCGCGTGATCGCCCGTGATGACGCGCCGCGCCTTTTCCAGTAACTCCGGCAGCGCATGACGCGCCGGGTGCGCGACTCGCACGTCCTCGGCGTAGACCAGCGCATAGCCCGCCGCGTCGACGCGGTTGCCCCACTCCCGGTCACCGCCCGATTGCAGGCTGGCGTCGAACGCGCCGACCGCATCCAGCACCGCGCGGCGCGTAAACACGTTCGCGGTCACGCCGTAGCGGCTTTCCGCGACGTACATCGGCTGCGGGAAGGCGTAGAGACTTTCGAACAACTCGGTCGGCGTCGGGCGCGCGGGGTCGCGGAAAAAAACGTCGATGTGCCCCGCGATCAGCCCGGCATTCGGCGTGCGGGCGATGGCATCTACGCCGCGCTCGATCCAGTCCGGCGACGGAATGCAGTCCGAATCGGTAAAGCCGATAAACTCGCCCTTCGCTTCGCTTAGCCCCCGGTTGCGCGCCTCATACGATCCCTTGCGCGTCTCTACAAAGTATCGCGTATGAGGATAACCGGCGGTCGCGGACGCCGGACTCGCCGCCGAGCCGTTGTCGACGACGACGACTTCGTAGCGATCCGCCGGGTAGGTCTGGGCTTCGAGCGCCGCGAGGCACAGCGCCAGCCGTTCCACGTCGTTGAAAACCGGAATGATGATTGAGACGAACGGCGCGGTTGTGGGTTCCGTCATCGGCTAACGCTAGCGCTCCCGGTGCATCACCTGCTCGAAGAACGCGACGTGCGCTTCCGCGATAGTTTCCCAGTTCCAGTGCGTTCGCGCATAAGCAAGGTTTTCCGCCCCTTTGCCTTGCGCTTCCAGCGCGCGCGCCTCCGTCATCGCCGCCGCCAGCGAGCCAGGATCGCGCGGGTCAAAGACCGGGTTCCCGGTCTCGCGCAGGATTTCGCCCACATTGCCATCGTCGGGTCCCACGACGACCTTGCCAAAGCCGAAACCGAGCACGACATTGCTGGAATTCAGAATTTGCAGGCGCGGAATGACCAGCACGTTCGCCGCGTTCAGGTAAAGCTGAACGTCCTCGTCGGCAACCGGCTGCGCTGTGATGTGCAGCCGGGGATTGTGCCGCAGGAGCCTCCGGTAGAGCGTTCGCATCAGCCGCGACCGATGAAACTTGAAGACGATCTTCGGTCCCGCAACGAGCAGATGTTTGTCGCGCATTCGTAGCCGTCGAAAGCCCTGTAGCAGCAGCTCCAGTTCCGCGTAGCTGCGGAGACGCCCGAAGGATATATAGGCGTAAGCAGCCTGTGGAATGCCGAGGCGCTGCCGCGCTTCGGTCTGCGAGACCGTATTCGGAAAATAACCGTCGATCCCGCCGAGCGGAATGATCGTCTGCGGCAGCGCGGCAAGGTCAGGATAGCGGGCGACGAACTCATCCAGCGACGTTTGCCCCATGTGGATAAACCCGTCACAGGCGCGGTAGACGATCTGGAAGACGCGCCTGAACGCGGCGGTATCGCGGAAATGCGGGTAGCGGTCGTGAACCGTGACGACGAGGCGGCTGCACGCGCGCCAGCCTGCTAACTGCGCTTCGAGGCGTTCCAGGTCGCCCTCCGCTGGCTCCTTGAAATGGAGCAGCCCCTCGCACCAGTGAATATGAACGACGTCCGCCGAGCACGGCGCCTCCCAGAACGGCTCGACCTCGTGCGCGACCGATTCCACGCCTGCCCGCGCGCCGAGCGCGGCGACCAGTTGACGAATGAGCGGGTTCGCGTTGCCCGTCGTCGCGGCGACGAGAATCTTCATTCGCGCGCGTCCGCTGCCGCGCGGCGCGCCTGGACGCCGGCGAGGACGCGGCGGTAAAAGGCGACGTGCGCCTCCGCGATTCGTTCCCAGTTCCAGTGGGCGCGGGCATAGGCGAGGTTTTCCGCGCCCTTGCCCGCCGCGTCGAGTTCGCGCGCCTGTGCCATCGCACGAGCAAATGACGCCGGATCGCCGGGAACGAACGTCGGGTTGCCCGTCTCGCGCAGAATCTCACCGACGTTGCCATCGTCCGGTCCGACGACGACCTTCCCGAAGGAGAAGCCAAGCGAAATATTGCTGGAATTCAAAATTTGCAGGCGTGGAATCAGCAGCACGTTCGCGGCATTGAGATAGGTCTGCACATCCGCATCGGGTACAAAACGCCGTCGCACGTGAAGCCGCGGGTGACGCTTCAACCGCTGCCGCTCGAAGATGTTTAGAAGCTCCAGCCGGTGCGTCTTGAGGCTGACCTGCGGTCCGGCGATGATAAGCTGTTTGTCCCGCATCCGCAGCGCGCGAAACCCGTCGAGCAAAAAGCGCGTTTCCTCGTAGGCGCGCAGCTTCCCGAAGGCGAGATACGCATAGGCGTTTGCCGGTATTCGCAGCTCCCGGCGTGCGTCCGCCTGCGATATCGTGTTGGGAAAGTACGACTCAACGCTGCCAATGGGGATTTGGGCGGCGGGCTGCGCCGCGAGCGCAGGATAAGCGGCGTTCAGCTCGCGCTGCGACGTTTGCCCCATGTGGACGAATCCGTCCATCGCCCCGTACATGGTTTCAAAAAGTCGCCGGAATGCCGCCGAGTCGCGGTAGTGCGGGTAGCGGTCGTGAACGGTGACGACGAGCGCCGCGCGCTGCCGCCACGCTTCGACCTGTCCGCGCAGCCGTTCAAAGTCGGCTTCAGACGGCGCTTTCCAGCCAAACAGCGACTCGAACCAGTGAAAATGCACGATGTCGGCGTCGAGCGGCGCGCCCCAGAACGGTTCAACCCCCGACGCCACCGCGGCTACGTCGGGATGCGCCGACAGCGCATCGACCAACTGGCGAATAATCGGGTTGTCTTTGATGACACGGGTTGCCAGCAGGATTTTCATCGGTCAATGCCGCGATGACTCGCGCTGCGGCGGGTGGGGAGACGACGCGGGACGGCGTCGCCATGCCGCCTTCACACGCCCGACAATCGGCATCAGCGCCCTGGCATGTCGCAGGCGCTTCATCTGCGCTCCCGCCCGCAGGACGCCATTGTAGGCGGCTTGCAGGATGGGATAGCGCACCGCGTAGCCATAATACCGCATCCGGGCGGCGTGGTGTTGAATAACCAGCCCCGGCAGCAGTGAAATGTGATAGGCGGCATTTGTGTTCGAGATGGGTTGGGTGCGAACGTCCGCCTTATGCGTTTCCCACGGCTGAATGAGTCGCTCGCTGGTTTCGCGGTAGTCTTGAAGCCGCCGAACGTCGATCTCGACGTTGAGGAACAAGCCAATGCGTCGGATAGCGCCGTCGGTCGAACGGACGAGATCCTCGTAATGGACGTTCAGGAGAGTGCTCACCGGATGCGCCTCGGCAAACGTCTCGGCATTGGCGACGGCGGCATTCCACTCTTTGGCGAGCGATCCCCAGGGTACCCGTTGTGACTGATGCAGCTTTTGCTTGCGCGACGAGATGGCGAATAACGGGTTGCGGATGACGTGAATAAACTGCGCTTCAGGATACCACGAGGCGATGACGTTTAGGTCGAACACGTGGAGCGGCGTTTTTTCAAGCCAGCGTGCGGTCGATAACCGCTCCGCTTCGCCGCGTTCTTCGAGTAGCTGAAAGACCAGCTGCTCGAACACGTCCTTAAGCGCGATGTACCCGTCCGTACTTCGCGTCAGCAGGGGCGAAAGGTGACGCGCTTCAACCTCGCAGCCGACCATTTCCCGCAAATAGTCCTGAAGGATTGATAGCTGAGTGGTCTCGATAAACCCCTCGCGCTTTCGCTCGTGTCGCGTGCGGTAAATAAAGCGAAAAAAATGCGTTTCGGGAAACGAGACGATACTTTCCTGCGTGCTGAGCAGCGCCTGAAGCAGCGTCGTGCCGGAGCGCGGGTAGCCGACCACGAAAATGGGATTCTGAGGGAGCGGTTGGAAGCTCATCTGCCGGGTGACATCTTACAACGCATCGAGCGTCCAGCTTCCCTTGAGTAAAATCGGCGCTTCGCCGCGAATACGCCGGACGCCCGTGCCGTAAAAGTCCCCCGGCTCTACGTCCAGCAGACCGATGCCGTCGTGCGGGCGGTCGGCTTCTCCCCTCTTGGTTGTCAGCCGAGCCTCAATGCGGTAGC
>CALMDI010000501.1 GCA_937864975.1 uncultured Chloroflexota bacterium
TCTCCTTGACGCGCGCGAGGATCGCCGCCACGCGCTCGGGGTCGTCGTCCACGTCGAGCCCGAGCTCACGCGCCTTGGCGACGATCGTGCCGCGTCCCGAGAGCTCCGACACCAGCACGCGCCGGCCGTTGCCGACGGCGACGGGGTCGATGTGCTCGTAGGAGCGGGCGTCGATGTTCATGCCCTGCTGGTGCATGCCGCCCTTGTGGGCGAACGCGTTCTGGCCGACGTAGGGGGCCCAGGCGTCGGGCTGCAGGTTGGCGGTCTCGGCGACGAAGTGGCTGAGGGCGGTCAGATCGGCGAGGCGCTCGGGCTCGAGCACCTCGTAGCCCATCTTGAGCGCAAGCGACGGGATGATCGAGACCAGGTTGGCGTTGCCGCAGCGCTCGCCGTAGCCGTTGATGGTGCCCTGCACGAGGCGGGCGCCCGCGTCGACCGCCGCGAGGCTGTTCGCGACCGCGCACTCCGCGTCGTTGTGGGTGTGGATGCCGAGCGCGGCGCCGGGCAGCGCCGCCCGCACGTCGTGCATGACCGCGGCGACGCGGGTCGGCAGCGTCGCGCCGTTCGTGTCGCACGGGGTGATCCACGCGGCCCCGCCGGCCTCGGCCGCCCGCAGGCAGTCGAGGAAAGCCTGCTTCCGGTTCTCATTGGACGAGAGATAGAACGCGGCAGCCGACGCTAAGCGATATTGCGGATCGAGGCGCAGCACTTCGGCGATTTCCGACCGTGCGCGTGGCCAATCGCCCAAGCTTCCGTAGAGACCAGCGAGATGGAGATGCGCCGAGATGTAAGCGGGATTCTTCTGTACCAGCTTTTTCAACACCTCGATCGCTTCCTCGTTGCGGCCCAGATGCACCAGGGCATCGCCGAGCACAGCCAGATAGTTGCCCGGCGTACGCGGATTGAGGCGGATGGCGCGGCGGATCGCCCGCTCGCCCTCTTCCGCTTTTTCGTGATTGACCAGAAGGCGTGCCATCGCCGCCCAGCAAAATGCATCGTTTGGCGTCCTCGCCACTGCGGCTCGTACGTCGTCGACCGCTCCGTCGAAGTCGCCCTGCAGTCCCTTCACAAGGCCGCTCATCAGCAGGACATAAGGTTCTTCCGGGTCGAGGGCGACGGCTTTCGCGGTAAACTCGGCGGCTTTGCTTTTAGCCCCTTCGGCTGAGCCCGCGTACTTGAAACGATAATCGTAGTAATAAGACAGCGCGATGAAGGCTGTCGCGCGGGCAAATTTAGGGTCGAATTCGACGGCTCGCTGGAGAAGGATGCGGGCTTGCGCGTTATCTTCCGCGGTTCCGCGCATCAGGTGATCGACTCCGCGCGTGGCGTAGCTCCAGGCTTCGATATTGTTGGTCGCGCGCGACCAAATTCTGGCTTCCTCTCCGTCGGTCAGCTTGATACGCAGCGTCGTGACTATCTCTTTGGTGATATCGTCCTGGATGTCAAAAATGTCCTTGAGCGGACGATCGTAACGTTCGGTCCAGATGTAGCCGCCGTCGCGCGTGTCGAGCAGTTGCACGGTAACGCGCAAGCGATCGCCCGAGCGTTGAAGGCTGCCTTCCAGGATGTAGCGGACGCCGAGCTGACGGCCGACCTCACGGAGGTCGATGCTCTTGTCCCTGAACGCAAAACTCGAATTGCGGGCCACCACGAACAGGCTGGAGACCTGGCCGAGCGCCGTGATGACGTCTTCCACGATGCCGTTCGCGAAAAAGTCCTGGTCCTTGTCGCCGCTCATGTTGGCAAATGGCAGGACGGCAATCGAGGGCTTATCCGGCAGCGGCAGCGCGTCACCGGCAGGCGCGGCCAGGACTTCCGGGGCGCCGCCACTTCCGGGCGTCGTTGCCGCCGGCGCAATAACCGCGGGCGTGGCGGTCCGATGGCTTCGCCATAGCATGTCGCCCACGATCACGGCGACGCCGACGCTCAGCACAAACAAGCGACCGTCGACGAAGGACGGCCAGAATGAACGGACGTCGGGCAGGCGCAGGCGATGCAGGATTTCAGCAACCCAGTGTTCGGGGGTAAAGCCGGTGAGAACCAGAATGCCACCGCCGACGACCGCGTTCGAGGCATGCTCCCGGGTCTTTTCCCAAAGCCGGCCGATCATCCCGGCCTTGCCGGCATTGGCTTCCGTCATGGTTGGTATCCTCCCGGGACGGCAGTATATGAGGTTTTCGGCAATTCTCCACGCGACGTTCCGCGGATTCAAGGGCTCAGGTGTTACGGCAGACACCCTTTGAATCTCCCGAGCGCTTGGCGCGGCAGCACCGCCAGCACGGCGCCGTCAGCCGAGAAATCCTGCAACGCCTCGACTCGCGCCTGCGGCAGCGCCACGCAGCCGCCGGTGCCGGTGTTCTTCGGCAGGCGGACATGGATGAAGATGCAGGAGCCGGCGCGCGCCTTGGCGCTGGTCGGGTAGTCGATCAGCAGGCCGCGGGCGTATTCCGGCACGCGCCACATGTTCTCGCCGCGCGTCTTCCAGCCCACCTTGGCGCGCGAGGTGACGGTGTTGTAGGCGGGCGAGTCCACGTCACTCACGCAGGTCATGCCTTCGGTGAGGTGCAGGTAGCCGGCGCGGTTCGGCGGCAGCGTGCCGAAGCTCTTGCCGATGCGGTAGACGCCGGCCGGCACGCGCCTGTCGCCCTCGGCCTTCACGGGCTCGCCTTTGCGCGAAAACGCACGGAAGAAATACGACCACGCCATGCCGGACCTGCCGATCAGCGCCGGCTCGGCCGCGCCGAGCGCGCGCCACGGCTCGCCGGACGCGCCGCGTTCGTAGAGCCGCATGCTGGCGCTGTTGGTGGCAAAGCCGTCGGCGGTGACCAGCACGAGGCGCTTGGCCGAAGCCAGCGGCTGCGGACAGCTTTGCGCCAGCGCCGGAAGCGGCGCGAGCGATACGAGGATGATGAGCGACAGGGCCCGCATTAACTTTCACCGTCATGCGCGGGCTTAACCCGCGCATCCATCATAATGGCAAAGACGGATGGATGACCGGGTCACGCCCGGCAATGACGGTGAAGGGTTAATTCGTCTTCGCCTCGACCTCGCCCGGCGCGAACACGTAGGTGCTGCTGCAGAACTCGCAGGTGACGGAGATCTTGCCGTCCTCAACCATGTGGTCGCGGTCGTCCTGCGAGAAGCTCTTGAGCATGGCCTCGACGCTGTCGCGCGAGCACGAGCATTGCGCGCGCATGTCGGCGGCCTTGAACACGCGCACGCCCGGCGGCAGCGGCAGGGAGATATAAAACGTCGTGCCTTCGCCGGTGACGGATTCAAACCAGATATCGCCGTGGTGCATCTCGACCAGATGCTTGGCAATCGGCAAGCCCAGCCCTGTCCCGGCAACGTCCATGACCAGCGCATGGTCTTCGTAGCGCTCGAAGCGTTCCCATGCCCGCGCCTGGAACGCTTCGGGGATGCCAATGCCGGTATCGCGAATGGAAATTAATAGGTGCGGTTTATCGGTTCGCAGTCTTGCCCGCACTTCGACAAGTCCGCCCGCTTCGGTGTATTTGAGCGCGTTGTCGATCACGTTGGTCAGCACCTGCGCCAGCTTGTCCCGGTCGGCGCGCAGCAGCGGCAGTCCCGCCTCGGCAGCGAGGGAGAGGTCGATTTGTTTCTGCCCGGCGAGGGTCTCAAACCGTTTCAGCACGTCGTCGAGGAGCGCGGGAACGTCCACATCGCCGTAAACAAGGCGGTCGTTTCCAGTGTCCATCCTGGAGATGTTGAGCAGGTCGTTGACGAGCGTGGCGAGCCGGTCGGCATTGGATTTGATCGTGGTCAGGAACGTTTTCTGCTGCTCGCCCAGCTGCCCGGTCGCGCCCTTGAGCATCATTTCGGTATAGCCCTTGATACTCGTCAAGGGGGTACGAAGCTCGTGGGAAACGTTCGAGATAAATTCGCTCTTCATGCGATCGACTTCGACGTCGCGCGTAATGTCGCGGAAGACCGACACGGTTCCAAGCAGCGCCCCGCCGCTGTACACGGGCGACAGACGAACCATGACGATTCGCCCGCCGACTTCAAGCCGCTCGACGATGAACTCATCCGGTGAATAAGTGGCGGGGTTCGCCGCCCAGTCGCCCATCGTGTACACCCAGTCGACGTTGTCGTCGCCAAACAGCCGCGCCAGCCGCGTGAACGGCTGACGCAGCATACGATCACGCGGCACGCCGAGGATTCGCTCGGCGGCGTCGTTAAACAGGATGACCTTCCCCTGGGCGTCCGCGAGGAGCACGCCGTCGGCGATGCTTTCGAGGATAGCAGTGCTCTTTTCCGCTTCGTCCTGCTCGGCGCGTAAGAGCATTTGCAGGCGCTCCGCCTGCTCGCGTATCAGATTATAGAGGTCGGCGTTGTTGTTGTCGTTCGCCCCCTCCTTCTCCGCCGCGGTGTCGAGGCGCACCGGAGGCTC
>CALMDI010000502.1 GCA_937864975.1 uncultured Chloroflexota bacterium
GGTCTGGAAGCGTCGGGGGTCACGCTGGAAAGCGACGCGCTGCAAACCGTGACCATCGCCGCCGGGGCGCGCCAGCGCATCGAGTGGCAGGCGACGGTGGACGACGCGGACGCGGTTGACCTGACATTTTTCGCCAGCGGCAGCGAGGGCGAGTTTACGGACGCCAGCAAGCCGCCGCTCGGTCAGAGCGACGCGCGCCTGCTGCCCGTGCTGCGCTATGAAGTGCCGGAAACCGTCGGGACGGGCGGGGTGCTGCGCGACGCCGAAGCGGTGATGGAAGCGATTGTCCTGCCGCGCCGCTTCGACGTGACACAGGGCGAGCTGGACATCAACCTGGAGCCGTCGCTGGCGGCGACGACGCTTCAGGCGCTCGACGTTCTGAAGAATTTCCCGTATCAATGCACCGAGCAGACGGTCAGCCGCTTCCTGCCGAACATCATGACCTACCGGGCGCTGGCGGCGTTCGACCTGGATAATCCCGAACTGGAGCGCGGGCTGACGCAAAACGTCGAGTTCGCCCTGCAGCGGCTATACGCGCAGCAGCACGTCGACGGCGGGTGGGGCTGGTTCGTGCAGGACGTAAGCAATCCGCTGGTGAGCGCCTACGCGCTGATCGGCTTGGCGGAAGCGCGCAATCAGGGCTTCACCATCAGCGAGAGCGTGATTTCGCGCGCGCAGGATTACTTGAAGGGCACGTTGATCGTGCCGGGGCTGGATAAAGCCGATTGGGAACTGAACCGGCAGGCGTTCGTGCTGTACGCGCTGGCGCGGTCGGGTGAGCCGGATGTGGCGCGCACGGCGACGCTTTACGAGAGCCGCGAGCGCCTTGCCTACTACACGAAAGCGTTCCTCGCGCTCACGTTCCACGCGATTGACGAGGACGACGACCGCGCCGACGTGCTGGTATCCGACCTCATCAACGGCGCGATCCTGAGCGCGACGGGCGCCCACTGGCAGGAAGAAGACCGCGACGTGTGGAACTGGAATACCGACACGCGCACGACGGCGATTGCGCTCGAAGCGCTGGCGACGATCCAGCCGGACAACGAGCTTATTCCGAACATCGTCCGCTACCTGATGGTGCAGCGGCAGGCGGACGCCTGGGAGACAACGCAGGAAACGGCGTGGTCGGTCATGGCGCTGACGGACTGGATGGTGCTGACGGGCGAGCTTGCGCCGAACTACGACTTCTCGGCGTCGTTCAACGACGAAACGCTCGTAGAAGGCACGGCGACGCCGGAGAACGTGATGGTGGCGACCGAACTGGTCGTGCAGATTCAGGACATGCTTCAGGACGAGGCGAACCGGCTGGTGATCGAGCGCGGCGAGGGCGAGGGTATCCTGTACTACACGGCGCACCTGCGGGCGTATCTGCCGGTACCGGAGGTCGAGCCGTTGAATCGCGGCATCATCGTCGAGCGGCGCTATACGCTGCTGGGCGACGAGAGCCAAACGTCGATCAGCGAGGCGCGTGTGGGCGACGTGATACAGGTTCGGCTGACGATCATCGCGCCGAACGATCTGCACTACGTCGTCATCGAAGACCCGATTCCGGCGGGAACAGACGCGATCAACCCCGATCTGACGACGAGCCAGCAGGTCGGCACACAGCCGGAACTGAATCCGAATGACCCGCTGAGCCAGGGCTGGGGCTGGTGGTGGTTCAGTAACATCGAATACCGGGACGAGAAGGTCGTGCTGTTCAGCACGTATCTGCCCGCGGGGACGTATGAGTACGTCTACAGCATCCGCGCCGGGCTGCCGGGCGTCTACAACGTCATCCCGACGACCGGACAGGAATTCTACTTCCCGGAGGTCTACGGGCGCAGCGCGGGGATGCTGTTCACGGTGGAGCCATAAGGAAACCCCACCCTCTGTCTCCCTTGCGCGGGGTTCCCGCCAAAGGCGGGAACTTCAGTCGCGCCGGAGGCGCGACCCCCTGAGCACCGATTTCGGGGAGGGAGAACCTAGAAACGAC
>CALMDI010000503.1 GCA_937864975.1 uncultured Chloroflexota bacterium
CACATCGGGCACCCGGACGACGCGATCCGCCTCGGCATCGGCATGGTGCACCAGCATTTCAAACTCGTACCGTCGTTCACCATCGCGGAAAACATCATGCTCGGCATCGAGCCGAATCAGGCGGGCTTCATCGATGGGGAATCCGAAGCCGAGGCAGTACGCAAGCTGGCAAATGACTATGGCTTGCCTGTGAACCCGAACCTGCGTGTCTCGGAAGTCCCGGTTGGAATGCAGCAGCGCGTCGAAATCTTGAAGGCGCTCCAGCGCAACGCGCAGATTCTTATTCTGGACGAGCCAACCGCCGTCTTGACGCCGCAGGAAGTCGATGAGCTTTACGTCGTCATTCGCAACCTTGCCACGTCCGGGCGAACCGTCATTCTGATTACGCACAAGCTGAATGAGGTTAAAGCGGTGGCAGATCGCGTCAGCGTCATGCGGCGCGGACGCATGGTCGGCACGCATCGCTGCGCCGACGTGACGACCCGCGAACTCGCGAACATGATGGTCGGTCGCGAGGTCGTGTTGACCGTCGAAAAGACGCCCGCCAAGCCCGGCGATATCGTTCTCACCGTGGAGCATTTGCTGGTGGCAGGCGCGGGCGGTATTCCAGCGGTGTTCGGCGCAAGTCTCGACGTGCGCGCCGGGGAAATTCTCGGCATCGCCGGGGTCACGGGCAACGGACAAACCGAGTTGATCGAGGCGATTGCGGGGATGCGCCCGGTCGACGCGGGCAAAATCACACTGCTCGGTCACGACATCACGCACGAGACGGTTCGGCAGCGGCGCGAGCATCGCATGGCGCACATCCCCGAAGATCGCATGATTATGGGTCTCAACCTCAAGACCAATCTCGATGAGAATGTTGTCTCGACCCACTATCAGGACGAGCCATTCTCCGAGCGTGGCATTCTGAACTTTACGCCGATTCGCTCGCTCGCCCGCCGCATTATCGATGCCTTTCAGGTGCGCTCGGCGCAGGTGGGTGAAGAAATCAAAACCCTCTCAGGGGGCAACCTTCAAAAGGTGGTCTTGGGACGCGAGCTGAACGGCAAGCCCAAATTCATCATCGCCAACCAGCCGACGCGCGGTCTGGACGTCGGCAGTATCGAGTTCGTCCATAAAACGCTGATTGAACAGCGCGACGCCGGAGCAGCGGTTCTCCTTGTATCCGTCGAACTGGACGAAATCCTCGCGCTCAGCGACCGCATCGCCGTGATGTATGAGGGGCGCGTGCCGGGCATCCTGCCGCGCTCGGTGGCGACGGAAGAAAATGTCTGCGTGCTGATGACGGGCGGCACGCTTGAACAGGTCGAACTTAATATTTTGAGGGATAAACAGGATGCCGAAACGGTTCCAGCGGACGCTTGAAGGCGTCGCCATTCCGGTCATCGCCATCATTCTTGGCTTAATCGCGAGCAGCTTTTTTGTCGTGATCGCGGGCACCGACCCGGTGCAGACCTACGAGAGCCTGTTTTGCGAGGGCTTCGGTCCACGGGGATGCGAGCATTTCGGCGACCTGCTGTTCATGCAGGTCGAGACCGAAGAGGGCGCTACACAGACGGTCTTCTCGCCCACCTACGGCGTCAACGGGCACTCGCTCGCGCTGGTGGTCGAGCAGGCAACCCCGCTCATTTTGACCGCGCTCGCCGCCGCGGTTGCTTTTCAGGCGGGCATGTTCAGCATCGGCATGGACGGGCAGTTCGTGCTTGCCGCCGTCGTAGCGACGTTCCTCGGCTACGCTATCCCGGGTCAAATCTACGCGGCGGCAGGCATCGCGGAATATGACGCCGCGCCGGAAACGCTGCGAACGTTTATGCATATCGTCATTCCCGTCATTTGCATCGCGGCGGCGATGGCGACCGGCGCTTTCTACTCGTGGATTGCGGGCTATCTCAAGGTCAGACTGAACGTCAACGAGTTGATCAGCACCATTATCCTGAACGCGATTGCCGTTCAGTTGGTCGGCTATCTGATTAACTACCCCCTGCGCTCCGACTTTAACAACATCGCTCGCACCTTCCCGATTGACGACAGCGCGTGGCTGATCCCATTCAACCGGGGCATTTTTGCCGATGTCGAATGGTTTTCCGGCGCGCGGGTTGGCGCAGGCATCATTATCGCCCTGGTCGCGGCGGCGCTCGTCTGGTTCTACTTATGGCGAACGACCGGCGGCTACGAGCAGCGCATGACGCGCGGCTCGCGGCTGTTCGCGCGTTTCAGTGGCATTCCCAGTGGAAAAGCGGCGATCCGTGCCATGCTCATCAGCGGGGCGCTGAGCGGGTTGGCGGGCGCGCTGGTCATCCTCGGCGTCGAGCGGCGCGTGGTCGACGGCTTCGCGCTCGGCGGCGTCGGCTTTGAAGGCGTGCTGGTCGCTATTCTCGCCAAAGAGTCGGTCATCGGCATTCTCGTCGTCGCGCCGCTGTTCGCCGGGCTGAGTCAGGGTTCGATCAATCTCCAGTTCGGTGACCTGCCGCGCCAGCTAGGCGGGATCATTATCTCCTTCATCATCCTGTTTGCCGCGATGGAAGATTTCCTGTTACAGCGAATTGCGTGGCTGCGCAACCGGGCACGTCCGAAGCGGCGCGGCGACCTGCGCGAAACACCGACCGGGGTCACACCATGATCGACTTTCTCTCTCGTTACAATCGCCCGCTCAAAATCGCGCTGATCGTCCTCGGCGTTCTGGTCGTGCTCTACATTCTGTTCGCGCTGCCGATGCAGTTGTTGCAGAGCAGCGTCCGACTGGCAACACCTTACGTTCTCGGCGCGCTGGCGGCGATCATCGCCAGCCGCGCGGGAGTGCTCAACCTCGCCATCGAAGGCAAGATGCTGCTCGGAGCGTTTATCGCGGTCACCGTGCTTTACAAGACCGGTCTCGATCCTGCCGTCGGCGTGCTGGCGGCGGCGGTGGCGGGCGGCTTGCTCGGCTTGGTCTTCGCCCTGCTCTACCTTCGCATCAAGATCAACCTGATTATTCTGGCGCTGGCGGTCAACCTGTTTATCTCGAACGCGACCGTCTTTTTCATGCGCGTCTCGTTCGACGCCTTCGGCACGCTCGCCGACCCCAGTATCAACAACCTGCCGACGCTCCAGCTTCCCCTTATCAGCAGCATACCCTACGTTGGTCCGCTGCTCGGCAACTACAATGCCGTCGTCTACTTAAGCTGGATCATGGTTTTCGTCGTCTGGGTGATCCTGTTCCGCACGCAGTTCGGGCGGCACATTCGCGCCGTGGGCGAGAACAAGGAAGCCGCCGAGAGCGTCGGCATCAACGTGACGCGCGTGCAAATCTTCGCGCTAACGCTGAGCGGGATGCTGGCGGGCATCGCGGGGGCGTTTCTGTCCATTGGCGTGCTCAGCCAGTTCGTCGAGAACATGACCGCAGGGCGCGGCTGGACGGCAATCACGATTTCGCTGTTCGCCTTCGAGCGCCCGATTCCGGCGTTCATCACGGCGCTGTTCTTCGGCTTGTCCGAAGCGCTGTCCTTCTACCTGCAAAGCCGCCCGGAGCTACAGCTACCGCCCGACCTACTGCTGGCGCTGCCACAAATTTTCACCATCCTCGCGCTCATCGTCGTCGCCGTGCGTATTCGCGGTGGCGAGCTGATCAAGCGGCGCAACTTTACGGTGCAGTTCAGCGAAGAACTTAAAAAGCTGCGCGACGGTATTCTCGCGGGCGACTCGGACATTCGACGGGCGGAGCAATAGACGATGGCGCTCAATCATCACGACGACCCGTGGACGCGGGTACGCACGCTTCACGACCTGCCCGCGGACGAGGTCATTTCGTCGCTGCAAAAGGAAATCCGGCGCGGCAACACCGAAAACGCGGCGCTGTTGGCATACGAGATGCTCACGACCAGCCCCGAACTGGAAGCCTATCTGTGGCACCGGCTACAGGTTATCTCCGTCGAAGACGTAGGTTATGGCAACCTGGACGCGCCGCTGCTGGTGGAAACGCTGTTCCAGATGCACAGCCGCATTCCCCGCCCGCGCGGCGACCGTTACCTGTACGCGATTCACGCCGTGCGCGTCCTCTCGCAGAGTCCGAAGGAGCGCGGCAGCGACGAACTGCTCGGCTGGATTCGCCACGCCGTCGAGAACGAGGGCAAGCGCCCGGACATTCCCGACTACGCCATCGACATGCACACGCGGCGCGGGCAGGAAATGGGGCGCGATTATAAACACTTCGTCTACGAGGCGTCGCAGGTCGCGCCCGAAACTCCCGACCGCGACACCACCTATCGCCAGCGGCTGATTCGCGCGCTCGGCTGGGAACCATAACGACTACGGCGCGTCCAGCAGGCGGGATAACCGCCGCGCGGTGAGCGCGAAAATCGTCGCCGCGTCCACCAGCCCGTCGATCACGACGTACTCGTTCGGCGCGTGCGCGTTCTCGCCCGACGGACCCAACCCGCACACGGTCGGAATCCCCTGCTCGATCAGCAAATAGCCCTCGTTCGCCGGACCCGCGACCACCCGCTCCGGCGTCACCCCTTTGACGTCCTGCACCACCTGCTCCACGATGGCAAACAACGGCGCGCTGTCGTCCGAAACTGCCGCCGGGACGTAATTCATCAACTCATAGCGGAACGAGAGGCGTGGATGCTCTCGCTCCACCTCCGAGATCGTCGCGTCGAGAAGCGCCTGAAATGTCTCTAAGCTCTGTTCTGGCGTGAGCCGAATATCGACCAGCGCCTCGCACTGATCCGGCACGACGTTGACGCTCGTCCCGCCCGATATGATCGTTCCCGGCGTCACAACCGTCCTGAAATCCTCAAAATACCGCGCCGCCGACCGGGGAAATTCGAGCGCTTCCAACGCCAGCAGCAGCCGCGCCATCCCGGTAACGGCATTCGCGCCCGCCGTCCCATCCTGCCATTCACGCGCGCCCGTGTGAATCGCTTCCCCGGCGCAGTGC